>JAKITE010000075.1 GCA_021648225.1 Paracoccaceae bacterium | reverse complement strand
AGAATAATGCCCTCAGGCACAGGCAGCCCCAGCAAAGCAAGCTGCGAAAGCCGCACCCCGCGCGCGCCAAATTTGGCCGGTTCCAGCGGAGTGTCAGAATGGATTGCGGAGAAATCGTTCACGTGCGCATACCTTGCCTGGTTGCAGTGCAGCATAGGCGGGTATTCCGGTTTGGCAATCGCTAGAATCGCCGCTAGCCGGCAATTTCCCCGAATTTCGCAACCCTGTGCATGGTTTCGCGAATTTGGTTCAGCAAACAAAGCCGGTTTCGCCGCACAATTGCGCTTTCCGCGTTCACCTGAACCCCGTCAAAAAACGCATCTATTGGCGCACGAAGCAGCGCCAGCGCCGCCATTGCTGCCGCAAAATCCTCGGCTTTGATGGCGGTTTCCAGTGCAGCCCCGCCGGAGCTTAGCGCAGCAAACAAATCCCGCTCCACATCGGCCTCGGCAAATTTTACGTCCGGCTCGCCCTCATAGGCCACACCGTCTTTTTTCTCCTCGGCCTTAAGAATATTGACAGCGCGCTTATAGCCCTGCAACAGGTTGGTGCCATCGTCGGTATTCAGAAAAGCCTGCAAAGCCTCGGCCCGTTTGACCAGCAAAGTCAGGTCGTCATTATTGGGCATAGCAAGGCAAGCGTCGATGACATCATGGGAGATGCCTTTGCCTTTGAGGTAAACCTTGAGGCGGTCGTGGACGAAAGCGAGGAGGTTATTGGCATTCCCAACCATCTCTGAAACAACTGGGTCAAATTCACGTTGCTCACCACGTGCCGGATAATAATCAGCGAGATACCTAGCAGTTTTAAGTGCGTATCTGTCGAAAACATCCTTGAGACTTATTCTTAATCCATTCTCCAAAACCAACCGAATAACCCCCAGCGCCGCCCGCCGCAAAGCAAACGGGTCTTTTGACCCCGTAGGCTTCTCGTCAATCGCCCAAAACCCCGTCAGCGTATCAATTTTGTCGGCCAACGCCACAGCCACCGAGACCGGTTCATTCGGCACATCATCACTCGGCCCCAGCGGCGAATAATGTTGCTCACAAGCCAGCGCAACCGCGCCGTCCATGCCCGCATGTTGAGCATAATACCGCCCCATCAACCCCTGAAGTTCAGGAAACTCACCAACCATCGCCGACATCAAATCAGCCTTGCAAAGCCGCGCGGCCTCCGCTGCCAGCTCGGGCGAGGCCCCGACCATCGGCGCGATTTCTGCTGCCAGCGCGGCAATCCGTTCAACCCGCTCGGCCTGCGTCCCCAGCTTATTATGAAACGTCACAGAACCCAGCTTGGCCGCCATGTCTTGCAGCGGCACCCGCAGGTCATTCTCCCAAAAGAATTTTGCATCCGACAGCCGCGCAAACAAAACCTTTTGATTGCCCGCCAATATCGTCGCGCCATCATCCGCCGTTTCACGGTTGGCCACGGTAATAAATTTTTCTACCCGACCGGTTTTAGGGTTACACACGCTAAAAAACTTCTGGTGTTCGCGCATAGACGCCGTCAACACCTCCGGCGGCAATTCCAGAAAATCCGTCGCAATCTCGCCCATCAACACAACCGGCCATTCGACCAGCCCCGCGACCTCGTTCAGCAACGCGCGGTCCTCGACCACTTCCATACCAACTGCAAAAGCGGCATTGGTTGCGTCATGCCATATTTTATCTGCCCGCTCCACCGGATCAAGCATCACAAAATTAGCCTTCAGCTTGGCCTCGTAATCCTCGAACGACAAAACCGAAAACCGCCCCGCGCCCATAAACCGGTGCCCTTCAGTGCTGTCACCGGATACGATTCCGTCAATATCAACCGGCACAATTTCAACTTCTTCTTTGTTTCCAAAAATACTCAAAATCGAATGTAAAGGCCGCACCCAGCGCAAACTGCCTGTTCCCCAACGCATGGATTTTGGCCAAGGGAATTTCCGAATTGTTGCCTCGATCACCTCGGCAATAATATCAACCGATTTACGCCCCGGTGTTTCAATCACCGCCATATGAAAATCGCCCTTGGGTGTGTTCATCACGCTCAGATCTTCGCGCAAAACCCCTGCCCCGCGCAAGAACCCCTCAATGGCTTTTTCCGGCGCGCCAACTTTTGGCCCGCGCCGTTCTTCGCGCAATGCCGGCGTTTGTTCAATTACGCCAATAACCGACAAAACCAACCGCCGGGGCGTCACAAAAGCCGCGGCGGATTCATACGTCACGCCTGCATCCGCCATGCCGCCGGTAATCAGCTTTTTCAAATCCTCGGCAGCGCGTTTTTGCATGCGCGCCGGAATTTCTTCGGAAAACAGTTCTAACAGCAGATCAGCCATGATTATTCCTGATATTTTTCATTAATCTGGCGCCATTGATAGGCACGCCCGTCAGGGTAAACCACCACGATACGGTCCAGCCCGTCCAGTTCATTGACCGCCACCGAATAGGCAATGGAGGCGCCGCTTTTTATATCTGCATGGATTTGCGCAGGGTCGTAACAATCAAACCATTTTGGCGTGCCCAGCGGGATTGCCGCATTGTGCAAGGTGACCCCGTCAAATTCCGCCGGATCAACGTTGAAACATCCGCGCAGTTTCAAGCCCGAACTATCGGCATCCAGCCCCACATAATTGTCAACCGCAACCTCGCGGCCCTCGACCATGATGGATGGCAGATCGTTAACCTTTTGATAAAACCCGTAAATCTGGGTTAGATATAAAGCCACGGTAAATATCGTCAGGAATACGCCCATGCCGATGATTAAGGTTTTTCCGCTCATGTCAGGTTCCGATCGCATACAGGGTTATCAGGATTTGCATTGCCGGAGCGGGAAAAGCCACCCCTGCTACCAATACAAATGAAAACGGTAACATCATGGGTTCAGCCCTCCGGCTTTGGTTTGCACAAATGCATCAGCGCACATCTTGGTTAAGGCCCGCACACGACCAATATAGGCCTGACGTTCGGTCACCGAAATCACCCCGCGCGCGTCCAGCAGGTTAAACACATGGCTGGCTTTGATGGCCTGATCATAGGCCGGATGCGCCATGATGATATGCTTGCCGGTTTTTGGGTCATCAGCGGGTTGATCAATAATCCGCGCGCATTCGGCCTCGGCGTCTTTGAAATGTTGCAACAACATATCGGTATCGGCCACATCAAAATTCCAGCGCGAATATTCCTGCTCGGTTTGCAGGAAAATATCGCCATAAGTCAGCGGATTAGGCGATTTCGGGTCGTTAAACGGCATATCCATCACATGATCAATGCCCAGCACATACATGGCAAGGCGTTCCAACCCATAGGTCAGCTCACCACTAACCGGCTTGCAATCATAGCCCGCGACCTGTTGGAAATAGGTAAATTGGCTGACCTCCATACCGTCACACCAGACCTCCCAACCAAGGCCCCAGGCGCCCAATGTCGGCGATTCCCAATCATCCTCGACAAAACGAATATCGTGCAACCCCATATCAATGCCGATGGCCTCAAGCGACCCGAGATAAAGCGCCTGAAAATCCGGCGGGCTGGGTTTGATCAACACCTGATACTGATAAAAATGCTGCAAACGGTTGGGGTTTTCACCGTAACGCCCATCGGTGGGCCGGCGCGAGGGCTGCGCATAGGCCACAGCCCAAGGTTTTTCGCCCAATGAACGCAAAGTCGTCGCCGGATGAAAGGTGCCAGCGCCGGCCTCCATATCATAGGGCTGCAAAATCGCACAGCCCTGCGCGGCCCAATAGGCCTGAAGGCGCATCAGGATTTCCTGAAATGAACGGGGTTTGGACATGGGTCGGCCTTTGACGGAATATTTGGCCCCTCAATAGGGGTTGCGGCGCGGGGGGTCAATTGGTGGATTTGTGGGCTGGGATTTATCCCGCCAATAAGCCATAACGCTGGCGAAACCATTTCTTGTTAAGATTGAGAATATTTAATGCAAATAAGACCCGCAAATATTAGTGACGCCTCCAGTCTGGCGGCAATCGCGATGGAAGTCTGGGTTGCCACATATTTGCGTGAAGGCGTAAACGGTTTTTTTGCGGATTATGCTCTGACAAACTTTACCAAAGAAACATTTGAGGTAATCCTTTCGGATAAAAATGAAACCATCTCGGTGTCGCAAAACAGGGTTGGTATCGACGGATTTATTCGCCTTACAAATGGGTCAAACGCGCCAATTTCCGGTTGTTCAGAGTTTGAACTCACAACACTTTATGTTCAGGGCCAACATCATGGCAAAGGCATCGGCGCAGCGCTGTTGAATACGTGTAAGGGGCTGAAACCATGGTTAGCGGTGAATGCAGAGAATACGCAAGCGATCCACTTTTATCAGAAACACGGGTTTTCCATTATCGGCGATACCTATTTTGATATCTCCGGGCAACAGTATTTGAATCGCGTCATGGCGTAGGGTGGGTGCTCGCACCCACAATCCCCGCGCTTAAGGAGCGTTAAAACCACCCAACCTACAAATCCCATCAACCAACACCTGCAAATCCTCATCCGTTGTGCGATGGTTGGTAATATTCACCCGTATCGCCAGCCGGCCGTTGATCCGCGTTGTTGAGGGCACCGCAATGCCCTCCTCCTGCAACCGCAGCACAATTTCCTCGTTCAGCGCGTCACTGCCGATATGCCTAAAGCACACGATCTGCATCGCCACTGGCGCAACCATTTCCAGTTTGGGATGGGCGATCACCAGCCGCTCCAACAGCTTTGCCTGCTCACAATTTCGCGTGATCATCTGCCCCAGCCGCGCCACGCCGTGTTCATTGATCTGGGCCCAGATTTTCAATGCCCGAAAACCGCGCGACAGTTCCGGCCCGTATTCCACCGGCCACGGATTTCCCGCCGCCAGCCCGCGCGTGGCAGGGGCCAGATAATCGGGGCGGTCGGAAAACGACGCGCGGTGCTTGGCCTCGTTACGTATCAACACAAACCCTGCATCATAATTCACATGCAGCCATTTGTGAAAATCAAACGCCAGTGAATCAGCACGCGGCAGGCCGGTCAGCCGGGGCCGCAACCTATCCGCCAAAACCCCCGCCGCGCCAAATGCCCCGTCAATATGAAACCACAGGTTTTCCACCGCCGCGATGTCGGCCAGCGCGTCCAGATCATCAATCGCGCCAACATTAACGCTACCGGCTGTGCCGATAATGCAAAAAGGCTGCAATCCTGCGGCACGATCCGCATCAATGGCGGATTGCAGGGCTGAAATATCCATTTCAAACGCCGCATTCACCGGAATAAGCCGCAGCGCATCACAGCCAATGCCCAACATATCAAACGCCCGCGCCACGCAAGAATGGGTTTGGCAGGAGGTATAACCAACCAGATGCCCGTCCCCCGCATGGTCACGCGCCACTTTCAGCGCAATGATGGTCGCCATAGAGGTGCCTGAAACCACAAGCCCGCTGGAGGTTTCAGGAAATTCGAACATTTCACGACACCAGGCAACCACTTGTTTTTCCACAAGCATTGCCCCGTGATGCCGCCCGCCCAAATTGGCATTCATCGCCGCTGTGGCAATATCGGCAATCAAGCCGCTGGTTGATCCGGCCCCGTGCACCCAGCCAAAAAACCGGGGGTGCGTATTGCCAACCCCGTATGGCAGCAACGCCTCTATCTGCTTTTGCGTGGCGGCAATCCCCTGCCCCTGCACCGGCAGGGCTGTGTCATAAGCCGCTTTCAAACCATCCGGCGAAACCCAAACCGGCCCGTCAGAGGCCGATTGCATTTTATCCAGCGCCGCATCCAGCATTTTATGGGCGGTCTTGCGAAACGCGGGCCAGTCTTCAGGGTCAAGCGTATCGCCCATTATGGCCGCCAGAAATTTATGGTAAACAACACATAAACCGCCATCAGTTCCAACCGGCCAAGCAACATGGCAAAGGCCAGCACCCATTTGGTTGTATCGCCAAGGCTTGAAAAATTCCCGTCAGGCCCGATGATCGGCCCCAGCCCCGGACCAATATTTGCCAATGCCGTCGCCGCGCCCGAAACGGCGGTAATCGTATCCAGCCCCATCATCGCCAGCACCACCGACAAAACCGCCAAAGTCAGCATAAACATCACAAAAAATGCCATCACGGAAGATAGCACATCATCGCCCACCGGTCGGCCCTCGTATCGCAAGCCAAACACCCCGTGCGGGCTGTGAACCCGTTTGATCTGTTCCTTGATCGAGGCAAATAACAGCTGGAACCGAAAGATTTTGATCGAACAACAAGTAGACCCCGCGCAACCACCGATCAGCCCCATCAGGAAAAACATGGTCACCGGAAAGGCCCCCCAAAGCTGGTAATCCTCGGACGCATAACCGGTGCCGGTCATGATGGATGTGACATTGAAAAACGTAGAGCGAAACGCGCCGGAAACCGGATCTCCGTTGGCATAAAGCCGATAAAGCACCATCATCAGAATAATGGCAAAAAGCACCGCCAAAAAACTGCGGACCTGGCTATCGCGCCATATCGGTTTTGCGGTTCCGGCCAGCAGCTGGATATAGCGCACAAAGGGCAGGCTGGCCAGAATCATAAACACCGCCGCCACATATTCGGCAGGGCCGCGAAACTCTGAAAAAGAGCCGTCAACATTGGAAAATCCGCCGGTGGCCAAGGTGGTTAGCGCATGGTTCAGCGCATCAAAGCTGTCCATGCCCACCGCCACATAAGCCAGATAACAGGCCACGGTCAGGCTTAGGTAAATCACCGAAATCCGCGAGGCAATTTCACCGGCGCGGGGCAGGATTTTACCAAAAGTATCAAACCCCTCGGAGCGGAATATCTGCATGCCGCCAACCTTTAGGGTTGGCAAAAATGCCATGGCCACAACAATAATACCAACCCCGCCAAACCATTGCAGCAGGCTGCGCCAAAGCAAGGTGCCAACCGGCATTTCATCCAGCCCGGTAAAAGTGGTTGAACCGGTGGTGGTCAGGCCTGACATGGCCTCGAAAAATGCATCGGTATAGCTGGCATCGGGCGCGCCAATTACAAAAGGCAAAGCCCCGAAAAACGGTAATACCAGCCATGAACCAACTGTTAACAAAAACGTCTGTTGCAGGTTCAGCGCGCCGGTGCGCGAATTGGCACTGGCCAGCGCCACAACCCCGCCGGTTAAAACCGTTAGCAAAGCCGCGCTGGCAAAAGTATCACCCTGCCCGTTGCCCGCCAGCATATCCGCAGCAAAAGGCACCAACATCGTGGTGCCAAGTGCAGCAATCAACAGGCCGATAACATAGGCCACAGGGCGGAAATCTAACATGATCTAGGCTTGGCTTTTGCGGGGCTTGGTGTCAAGCGGTTACAAATCGGGATAGGTGTTACAGCCGCTTTGGGTCAATTCACCAACCACCACCGAATAATTCGGCCCGGGATCCATGATAAAGGTCTGGATGCCGGATATTTTTTCAATACAGGTAACCGATTCTTCCTGCATTCCGATACCGTCTACATACAGAACCAGCCATGGCAAACCGATTTTTCCCACATGACAAGTGCTGTCTTGCGGGCTTTCCCCGTCAAAACAAATGTCTTCGACAATGGCATATTTACGCAAGCGCGGCAGGTAAAACCGCGTGCCGGCAGGGAAATCAAGCAGGGTTTCATTTCCCTGCAAAACATGGCCAACCGCCAGCGTAATCGGGTTGGAATAAGTGCCGACACCACCGGCAAATTCTTGCCGCTGCGGATGCGAAAGTTCCGCAGGGCCGGATGCTGTGCTGTCCCAAAAGCTGTAACCGCCCAGATAACCGCGAAAAGACTGCTCCTGCCCGTTGGGGTGTAAAATATCCACAGGGCTTTCTTGTGCAACCCCCGTAGTTGCAAAGAAACAGGCTATAAATCCGCATATTGTAAATAGATTTTTCATTGGCACCTTAACATTGCGCTCCGGGCAGGATTTTTGGGTTTTTGCCGGTCAGCACCCGAAAATTCCGCAAAAGCAGGTTTTTCCAGATCAACACCGGCAGGCTTTTGAGAAAATCTTTGACAGCACCCGGTCCGGCATCGCGCAAGGTTTTGATCGCAATCGGAGGCTTGGGCGGCAAAAACATCCCCATTCCAGTTGCAGATTTACCATGGCTTAATTTTGCCAAAGCCCGCCCCGTTGCAGACGGATTATTCCAATCTGAGCGGAACAGCACACAGCCGTTACGGTTGATAATGAACACCGCATTTGGAAAATGGCCATAGGCCGCGTGGGCCGCGCCGCCGAATTCATCCACCAAAATGGTTCGCCCCTCGCCGTCCTGTTCTTTTAAGGCCAAGGCATTTTTGTGTTTATCCGCGTCGGATTTATGCTGCGGGCGCGTATCGCCGGGATGGGCTTCGCGCACATACAGGATTGAAAACTGGTTTTCGGGAAGTTTTTCAGCCAGAGACGCCATGGATTTCCGGCGGCTTTGAAATAACGGACAGGTAATGCTGCCAATTTCAAGGATCAGAAATTCGCCCTCAAAATCAAGCAGGTTTTGGCGGGTTCCATCAACATTTTGCAGCACAAAATCCGGCGCTTTGTCACCCGGTGCTGGCGCTGAAAAATCGCTTAGCGCATATTCACTGGATGAAAACTTGTCATAATTATAATCTGACACGGCGTTTCCTTTCGGGTTCAATTTGGCCAATCAAACCCGAAAAGGCTTTTTTCCGGTCACGATGGGCTTGATGACCTAACCACGTTATCCATAAATTCCTTGCGAAGCAAAGGATCATCGCGAAACACACCCAGCATTTTGCGCGTCACCATATTTACCCCCGGTTTATGCACGCCCCGCGTTGACATACAGTGGTGTTCGCCTTCCAGCATTACCGCCACGCCGCGCGGCCGCAGCACCTCGTATAATGTATTGGCGATTTGCGCGTTCATTTTTTCCTGCACCTGAAGCCGTTTGGCAAAAGTATCCACCACCCGCGCCAGCTTGGAAATACCAACCACACGATCCGTAGGAATATAACCAACATGGGCCACGCCGATAATCGGCGCCATATGATGCTCGCAATAGCTTTCAAACCGGATGCCCGAAAGCACGATCATTTCATCGTAACCTTCCACTTCGGAAAACGTGCGCTGCAACATTTCGGCGGGGTCTTCATCATAACCGCGAAACCAGTCGCCATAGGCCTTGGTGACCCGTTTTGGAGTATCCAACAAGCCTTCGCGGGTGGGGTCTTCGCCTGCCCAGCGCAGCAATACCCGCACCGCATCCTCGGCCTCGGAACGGCTTGGGCGGTCTGTTTTTGCGGCACTTACCAGCTTGTCGATCACATTCATAACATCCTCGTTTCCGGTAAATCTTACCATTGTTTTTATATATAGGCATTTTTTGGAAAAACAAAAACCGTTCACACATCACAAATGTTCCAACGACCAGCCTGTTCGTCAAAGGTTACGAAAGTATGAACAACCGCTAAATATGTAATCAAAACAACAAATACACGTTAACGAAGAGCATTTTTTATGTCTGTAAGCAAATCATCCACATCTTCTAGGCCAATCGACAGCCGCACCAGCCCATCCGAAATGCCCAGCGATTCGCGCTGTTCAGCTGTTAAGCGCTGATGGGTGGTGGTGGCGGGATGGGTGATGATGCTTTTGGCATCGGCCAGATTATTGGAGATCAGGATAATTTCCAGCTTGTTGAGAAAATCAAACGCGGCGGTTTTGTCCCCGGCCAGATCCAGCGAAATAACCGTGCCGGCTTTTTGCATTTGCCTTGCGGCCAGCTCATATTGTGCATGGCTTTTCAGCCCCGGGTAAATCACCTTGGTAATCCCGTTATGGCCTTCCAGTTCTGTGGCAACTAACAACGCCGAATCCGCCTGTGCATTACAACGTAAATCCAGCGTTTCCAATGCTTTGAGCATCACCCAGGCGTTAAACGGGCTAAGCGCCCCGCCGGTATGTTTCATATAGGTTGCAAATGGCCCGTGGATGAATTCCGCTTTGCCCAAAACCACCCCGCCAAGGCACCTGCCCTGCCCGTCAATATGTTTGGTGGCCGAATAAACCACTACGTCCGCGCCCAGCTCCAGTGAGCGTTGAAAAACCGGTGTTACAAACACATTATCAACCACCAGCTGCGCGCCAACCGAATGCACGATCTCGGCTACGGATTTAATGTCGATCAATTCCAGCGTCGGGTTTGACATAGCCTCAAGAAAAGCCAGTTTTGTGTCGGGCCGTATCGCCGCTTGCCATTCCTCAAGGTTCACGCCGTCAACAAACGTTACCTCAACCCCGAATTGTGGCAAAAGGGTTTCGATAATATACAAACAAGACCCGAACAGCGCCTTGGCTGCGACAATATGATCACCGGATTTCAACTGGCAAAACAGCGCCGCATTCACCGCCGCCATGCCCGAAGCCGTGGCAAATGCCGCCTCGGCACCTTCCAGCAGCGCAATCCGGTCTTCGAACATGGCCACCGTGGGGTTGCCATAACGCGCGTAAATAAACTCGTCCGGCCCGGATTCGATGAATCTTTGTTCGGCAGCTTCGGCAGTTTCATAGACAAACCCCTGCGTCAGAAATATCGCCTCGGACAGTTCACCATATTGCGAACGCCGCGTGCCACCATGCACAAGATTGGTTTTGGGTTTGTATTTGGTCATATTTTTTCCGGACAAGCCGACCTCCAATAAAAAAGCCCCGATCGGGCAGATCAGGGCCTATCGGGACCATGACCTCTTTAGCAGTTTATTTTACGTGGCCTGCAATCCAGTTCGACAAAGCACCACAATCCAGTGATTATGCGTTTTATTTCCTTGGGTCAACACCCTTGTGTTTCGCCCAAAAAACCATACCTTTTGTAACAACGCGAACAAAGGAATGCTGATATGATCGACTTATATTACTGGCCCACTCCGAATGGCTGGAAAATCACCATTGCACTGGCTGAAATGGGTCTGGATTACAATTTGCACATGGTTAACATCGGTGCCGGAGAGCAGTTCAAACCCGATTTCCTGAAAATCTCGCCCAATAATAAAATGCCGGCACTGGTTGATTCAGACGGGCCGGATGGCAAACCGATCTCGATGTTTGAAAGCGGCGCAATCTTGCAATATCTGGCCCGCAAAACCGGTAAATTCGGCGGCAGCAATGCCCGTGAACAGGCCGAGGTAGAACAATGGTTGATGTGGCAAATGGGCGGCCTTGGCCCGATGGCCGGACAGGCGCATCATTTCCTGAAATATGCCCCCTCGATGGAGCCTCCAAATGATTTACCCTATGCCAAAGACCGGTATCGCAACGAAACCGGTCGGTTGCTAGCTGTGCTGAACAACCGTCTGGCCGATCGCGAATTTGTCGCCGGAGACTTCTTTTCCATTGCCGATATGGCCATCTGGCCATGGGCCAGCCTGTGGGAAAATCAGGAACAGGATATTTCCAAAATGCCCCACCTTATGGCCTATCTTGATCGGGTCCATGCCCGCCCCGCTGTGCAAAAAGGCCGCGCCATTGCCAAAGAAAGCCGTGGCAACCTGCAAGATGACAAAGCCGCCCAGAAAATTCTGTTCGGACAAAAACCGCGGGTTTGACAAAATGGCGGGGCATTGCCGCCCCGCTTGTATTTACCGGGCAGCAATGCTCAGGTTTGCACCCTGATCCAGCACCATCTGCACCGCCTCTGCGGCCTCGGCACCTTTTTTGACAAAATGCTCGGTATAGAATTTTATATGTTCGGCGTTACCATGAAAATGATGCGGCGTTAACGAAACGCTAAACATCGGCACATCTGTTTCCAGTTGCGCCTGCATAATGCCGTTGACCACCGCAGCGGCAACAAAATCATGCCGGTAAATGCCGCCATCCACCACTAACGCGGCAATCACCACCGCATCGTAACCTTGTTTTGCAAGGCGTTTGGCCAGAAATGGCGCCTCGAACGCGCCGGGCACGTCAAACATATCAACGCGATAATCTCGCCCGTCGGCTTTTAGCTTTTCGGTAAATCCGTTGGCGGCCTGATCAACAATATCCGCATGCCAGCGCGCCTTGATAAAGGCGATTTTAGGGGTTTGTGTCATGGTTTTCTCCTTTTGCAACAGACACGAACCCAAGGCAAAAAATGGCTGTGCGGTCCCCCGCTCATCCACATTCTCTTTCATCCGGACTTTAACCGTCGGCTCTGGAATTTCACCAGGATCTGCTTGACCATCCAAATGGATGCGCTCGCGGGCTATAACCGCCGGTGGGGAATTCCACCCCGCCCTGAGAATTACGCCGGATTACTCCGACAGCCGGATAATATATTCATTTTTTGGAATAGCAAGAAAATTTCCCGACACCCAAGCTTTCATTCCGTTCTTTTGTGCTATAAAACCCCATAAAACACGGAGCCAAAAATGCCAAAATCCCTGACCATCACCCGACCCGACGACTGGCACCTGCACCTGCGTGACGGGGTGATGTTGCAGGGCATCCTGCCCGAATCCGCTCGTGATTTTGGCCGCGCTATCATTATGCCCAACCTCGTGCCGCCGGTGGTTACCATGGCAGATGCCACGGCATATCGCAGCCGGATTATCAAAGCCTTGCCCAAAAACAGTGATTTCCAGCCGTTGATGACGCTTTACCTGACCGAAACCACCGACCCCGATGATATGGCCGCCGCCCATGCGTCAGGTCTGATCACCGCCGTAAAGCTCTACCCGGCCGGGGCCACCACCAATTCGGATTCCGGCGTAAAAGATATTAAAAATGTCATGCCGGTGCTGGAACACATGGCCAAAATCGGCCTGCCGCTTTGTGTGCATGGCGAGGTCACGGACCCAAATGTCGATATATTTGATCGCGAGGCGGTGTTTATAGAACGCGTTCTGGCCCCGCTACGGCAAAACCTGCCGGAATTGCGGGTGATCATGGAACATGTCACCACCAGCGATGGCGTTGATTATATTGGTGAAACTGAGAAAAACCTGGCAGGCACCATCACCACCCATCACCTGATTATCAACCGCAACCACCTGCTGGTTGGCGGTATAAAACCGCATTATTACTGCCTGCCGATCGCCAAACGCGAATCCCATCGCATGGCTTTGGTAAAGGCCGCAACATCAGGCGATAAACGGTTTTTTCTTGGCACAGACAGCGCCCCGCATAGCGACCCGAACAAAGAAAGCGCCTGTGGCTGCGCGGGGGTGTTTTCGGCCACCAACACCATGGCCTGCCTCGCGCATGTGTTCGAGGATACAGGCGCGCTGGACAAGCTGGAAGGCTTTACCTCCCTGCACGGCCCAGCCTATTATAATTTGCCGGTTAATACCGATAAAATCACCCTGACCCGCCACGACACCCCTGTCAGTTTCCCCGAAAAAATCGAAACCGGCGCTGGCCCCGTCACGGTATTTGATCCCGGATTTCCGCTGCATTGGAGCGTGGGTTGATTCCTTTTTGCTTTGGGTTTTGCTAATTATAGCGCTATGTGCAACATTCCTTCTGATTGTTTTGAAAGGTGCGCATAATGTTATCAAGCGGTTATAAGTCTCATGGTGTATGAAATTCCCTAAAGCAAATAGAAACCCTGCTTCAAGGGTTTGCAAACAAAATCGATGAGCGCTTTGTCGATTTGCAGAAAAAACAGAATTCTTAAGGTGGGCATTAGGTGTTTAGTCCTAGGGGGTGTCATCATTTAGGGGATTCCCAAATCAGTAATTAAGTGATTCATAGAGAACCAACTTTGAAGGAGTTGGCTCATGCGTCGGTATGCTTTGCGGGATGATCAGTGGAAAAGAATAGAG
>JAKITE010000074.1 GCA_021648225.1 Paracoccaceae bacterium | reverse complement strand
CCTCTATTCTTTTCCACTGATCATCCCGCAAAGCATACCGACGCATGAGCCAACTCCTTCAAAGTTGGTTCTCTATGAATCACTTAATTACTGATTTGGGAATCCCCTAAATGATGACACCCCCTAGACCCGTAATCTGGAAAATCCCCCACTTGTTCTATGTCAAAGATACATACATCATATTGAATATAATACCCGCGAACAACTCGCCAACAGGAAAGAAACCATGCGCAGCCGTGCCGACATCCTAACCGATTTGAACCTGCCAAGCGGCACAGTCACGCTGGACGAGGCCGGATTTCTGGTCGACCCCGAAAGCTGGACACCCGAATTTGCCGAATATCGTGCAAAACAAGAGGGCATCGAATTACAGCCGGAACATTGGGAAATATTGCAGTTTATGCGTGATGCATGGGTTGAAAACGGTGTGGCTGTGGATGCACGGCATGTTTTCAATCTATTAAAAATCAAACATAATACCGATAAATCCGGCGCAAAAGAGGTTTTTTTCAACCTTTTCCCTTATGGCTATGTCAAACAGGCGGTTAAAATGGCAGGTATGAAACAACCCCGTGCCTGGTCCACCGGTTAAAGCAGTTTTACCTTTTTACGCAACTCTACCTTCTGGATTTTCCCTGTAGAAGTCTTTGGCAATTCTTCAAAAAATACAGATTTAGGCCGTTTGAATCCAGCCAGATGTTCGCGGCAATGGGCAATGATTTCAGCTTCGGTAGCCACCATACCCGGTTTTAGTTCCACAAAAGCACAAGGGGTTTCGCCCCATTTTTCGTCCGCGCGCGCCACCACGGCCACGGCAGCGACACTTGGGTGGCCAAAAATCACGCCCTCGACCTCGATGCTGGAAATATTTTCACCCCCCGAAATAATGATATCTTTGGCGCGGTCCCGCAGCTGGATATAGCCATCGGGATGCATCACCCCCAGATCGCCGGAATGAAACCAGCCACCGGCAAAAGCCTCGTCCGTGGCGGCATCATTGTTCAGGTATCCTTTCATGGTGACATTGCCGCGCATCATCACCTCGCCCATGGTTTCGCCATCCCATGGCACCGGCTGCATGGTTTTCGGGTCCATCACCGCCACGTCTTCTTGCACAATATACGGCACGCCTTGGCGGGCTTTCAGGTTGGCTTGTGCGCCAATCGGCAAATTATCCCAATCGCTATCCCATGCGCAGGAAATGCACGGACCATAGGTTTCGGTCAGCCCATAGGCATGGGTAACCTCGAACCCCTCTTCCTTCATGGCTTGCAACACCTTGGCAGGGGGCGGCGCGGCGGCTGTCATTACTTTTACCAGATGTTCAAACGGGCGTTTCTCAGCGTCAGTTGCGTTGATCATAAAGCTAAGCACAATCGGCGCGCCGCATAGATGATCGGCGCCATTTTCCGCGATGGCGTTATAAATATTTTCAGCCGTGACCTTGCGTATGCAAATATTGGTGCCCGCCTTGGCAGCCACCGTCCAGGGAAAACACCAGCCGTTGCAGTGAAACATCGGCAAGGTCCACAGGTATTTCGGGTGGGCCGCCATGTGCCAGTCAATAGTATTGCCCAGCGCATTCAGATAGGCGCCGCGGTAATGGTAAACCACACCTTTGGGGTTGCCGGTGGTGCCCGATGTGTAATTGATGCTGATGGTATCCCATTCATCCTCGGGCGGTTGATAGGCAAAATCAGGGTCTCCAGCGGCGATAAATGCCTCGTAATCCTGTGCGCCCAATGGGTCACCTTGCGGGCCTTTTGGATCAACAATATCAATGATAACCGGCGGAGATTTCAGCGTTGCAATTGCCGATTTCACCACACTGGAAAATTCACGATCAACAAAAAGCAGCTTGGTTTCGGAATGCGCGATTATATAGGCAATGGTTTTGGCATCCAGTCGACAATTCAAAGTATTCAGCACCATGCCCGCCATTGGCACGCCAAAATGGGCCTCGTAAATTTCGGGGGTATTGGTGGCAACCACCCCGATAACATCGCCCTTTTGCAAGCCGGATTTGTTCAGCGCCGAGGCCATTTGCCGACACCGCCCATAGGTTTCAGCCCAGCTGCGGGTGATATCGCCATAAATCACGGCCGGTTTGGCCGGAAAGGTCATGGCAGCGCGGTGGATAAAAGAAACCGGCGTTAAGGCCGCATGGTTGGCAGGGGTTTTGGGCAAGGACATGGGGGTAACCTGTGGCTGTTATTCAGCCGCGATTATTATCGTTTCATCCACCTGCTGCAACGGTTTTTCTGTGTCTTTGGCAGGTTTTGTCAGCCGCTGCACCATTTCTTGCGCGGCGGCGGCTTGGCCATCAGGGTTATAAAACGACCCTTTGATCTGAATATTTGTCAGGGCGCGGCGATAGGTTTTAAAAAATTCCGCGTCCGGCATTTGCGGATTATGCCAGAATTCAGACAGGCCAGATTGATGGGTCAGCCCCGCAATATCAAACAAAGCCCGCCCCAATGTCAGGGTCGGAATGCCCGCCGCGATGCTGTGCAGCCCGACAGTGGAATTGGCCACAATCACGCCCCGCGCCGATTGGATCAGCCCGCCAAGATCACCCCCCTTGATCAGATGAACCCGGCCATTCAGCCCGTATCTGGCCGCCAGCCGCGCCACCCGTTTGGGCCAGTTTTCAAGCCCGTTATCCAAGGGATGGGTTTTGATCACCAGATCCCCCGAAGCTCCGCTGGCTTTGAAACTGCGGAAAACATCCGCCAGCATTTGTTCTTGATGGCTAAAATCACAATGGCTGCGAATTTGATAATCTGCATGGATTTGCAGCGCCACCAGCCAATACGGAGTTTGCTGGCGCAGAACCTGCGATTCAACCTTTCGGGCCTGTTTTTTCTGCCCCCTGCCCCGCATGAATTCAGGCAGCCAGCTTAGATAATCAATCGCCGGCCAATAGGTTTTGTCAGATTTGAACCACGGGTAAAACGGCCTGCCAAAACTTTGTAATAGATGGAAAACCACCTCGCCCAAGGCCTCGTCAATGAATTTATGGGGGTATTTGCACCGCATATCAGGGTCGGCCAGCGGCCTTGCCAAAGCCTCGATCTCTGGTCTGGAACGGGGGAAATGCGACAGCGGCCCCATGCCGTCTTGTTCCAGCGTCAGCCAGTCAGGGCGCAAGTAACCAAATTCAATCGCCCAGCATTTCACGCCAGACAATTTTGCAACTTGCCGCGCGGCGCAATGATAAGGGTGCTGATCCGCATAATAAATAATATCGGTTATGCCATGTTTGGCGATATACCCCGCCAGCCATTCAGGCCAGTTTTTGAACCTTCCGCGATAATTATCCGCTGGTAACCCGCGCCAAAAAACCTGATCCGCAAGGCACAGGTTGATTTTACAAACCCCCTGCCCCGCATTTTGCAACGCATGGCCAAGCACAGACCAATAGCCGTTTGGCGGGCCTTGCAGAAACAGGAATTTTTTATCGGCAGACACAAAAACCGCTTTCTTTGGCGTGGCAGGTTTTTCTACTAAATCGGCAATTAATTACGATAAAATTAACGCTTAGGTTGAATGTTAATCAAATGCGCGATAATCGGCACATTTTATTGTTACAAGGTCCGGCCTCGTGGTTTTTCGCCGCGTTGGGGCTGGCGTTGCGGCAGCAAGGTGCGTTGGTCACCCGCATGGTTTTTTGCCCGGGCGACCGGCTGTTTTGGCGGCGCAAATCAGGGCAGGTTTTACCCTATCGCGGACCGCGCGATGATTACGCTGCGTTTCTGGCGCTGGCTCTGGAACAGCGTAAAATCACCGATATTATCTGTCTGGGCGATGGCCGTTTCTGGCATGCCAAGGCCGTTGAGCTTTGCCATGGTTTGCCCGACCCGCCGCGCATTCATATTGTTGAACACGGCTATTACAGGCCCGGATGGCTGACGCTGGAACGCGACGGGATTAACGCCAATAGCCGGTTTAGCCCCGGTATTTCTGCTGAAAAACCTGCCCCGCCGCAGAAATTCAAAAGCTCGTTCCTAAACTATGCCTTGATGGATATCGGCTGGAATCTGGCCAATGTTCTGTTTGCAAGGTTCCGCTATCCGCATTTCAAAACCCATAGCCTTGTGCATCCGGTGCAGGAATGGCGCGGCTGGATTGGCAAGGCCTTGCGTAAGCCATTTGTCAGGCTATCAACCGCCAAGGCAAACCGTCGAATAATGGATCATCGCGGCCCCGTTTTTGTGTTTCCACTGCAACTTGACGGCGATTACCAGATCAGGGTGCATGGCCCAAAAGCCGGTTTATGCAGCACGGTTCGGGATGTTTGCCGCAGTTTTGCAAACCATGCGCCAAAAGATGCCTTGCTGGTTTTCAAGGTGCATCCGCTGGATAATGGCCGGATTAACTGGCAAAAAGTCATCTCCAAAACCAATTGCCCGCGCTGTATTTTCCTGAACGGCGGCGACCTAGATATGTTGCTGGACAAGGCAGCGGCGGTTGTCACCATCAATTCCACCGTCGGCTTGCAAAGCATTGATCGTGGCATTCCGAGTTTTGTGATTGGCAAAGCAATTTATCGCATCAAAGGGCTGTGCAGCCATGATGATCTAGACGGGTTTTGGAACAATCCCCAGCCCCCCGATGCACAACTGGCGCAGCAGTTTCGCGATAGCCTAATCGCCAAAACCCAGATTTCCGGTGCGTTTGACGGCACCGGTGTAAAAGCCGGCGCGAAAAACATCGCCAAACGGATTTTGGCCGCCGGTTAACCCTACCAGTTTTCAATAATATCCCACGCCTCGGCACCGGTTTCGACAAAATGGAACAGGTCCAGATCATCCGCCGAAATGGTTCCCGCATCGGCCAAAGCATCCCAATTGATGATTTTTTGCCAGAATTCACGGCCAAAAAGCAAAATCGGCATCGGCTCCATACGTTTGGTCTGGATCAGGGTCAGGGCCTCGAACAGCTCGTCCATGGTGCCAAACCCGCCGGGAAATGCGGCAATGGCTTTGGCGCGCATCAGGAAATGCATCTTGCGAATAGCAAAATAATGGAAATTGAAACAGAGTTCCGGCGTGGCGTATTGATTGGGGGATTGCTCGTGCGGTAACACGATATTGAGGCTGATGGACCGCCCGCCAACATCGGCAGCACCGCGATTGCCGGCCTCCATCACGCCGGGGCCGCCACCGGTGCAAACCACATGTTCGCGCCCATCGGTTTTCATGCTTTCACGGGTGCAAATTTTGGCAAACTCGCGCGCCTCGGTATAATATTTTGACAGGTCTGCCAGTGTTTTGGTGCGGGCTTTATCCTTATGTTCAGGGTCGGGAATGCGCGCGCCGCCAAACAGCACCACCGTGCTGTCAATGCCCATTTCGGTCAAGGCCATTTCGGGCTTCAGCAATTCCAGTTGCAACCGCACGGGGCGCAATTCTTCGCGGCACAGGAAATCAGGGTCGGCAAAGGCCAGCCGATAGGTGGGCGCGCGGGTTTGCGGGGTGTCTTCGACCGCTTTTGATTTGGTGATGTCGCCTTTGGCATCGGGGAATCTATTGGGTTTGGCGTTCATATTGTTTTCCTGATTGGCTTTGTGCCACATTGCACCTAGGTCAATTCCGAATTATAGGTTTTTGCCAAACAAGGCCAGTCACATATTAAGGATCACCATGTCTAACGCACAGCTAGAAACCGCCATCGAAGCCGCGTGGGAAGCCCGCGATACCATTAACACCAACACCCAAGGCGAGACCCGCGAGGCCATCGAGGCGACCTTAACCGCACTCGATAGCGGTAAATTACGGGTGGCCGAACCGCGCAGCGATGGCAATTGGCATGTCAATCAATGGGCCAAAAAGGCGGTTTTGCTGTCTTTCCGCCTGAACGATATGGAAATGATCGAGGGTTCCAACGGCAATGCCAGCTGGTGGGACAAAGTGCCGAATAAATGGGCTGGCTGGGGCGATAACCAATGGAAAGCCGCCGGTTTTCGTGCGGTTCCGGGTTCTATCGTGCGGCGCTCGGCCTATATCGCGCCGGGTGTGGTGCTGATGCCGTCATTTGTGAATATCGGCGCCTATGTGGGTGAAGGTTCGATGGTTGATGGCTGGGCCACGGTCGGGTCTTGTGCCCAAATCGGCAAAAACGTGCATCTTTCCGGCGGCGTCGGCATTGGCGGCGTGCTGGAACCCATGCAGGCGGGACCAACCATTATCGAGGATAACTGCTTTATCGGCGCGCGTTCCGAGGTGGTCGAGGGCTGTATCGTGCGCGAGGGTTCCGTTTTGGGCATGGGCGTATTTATCGGCCAGTCTACCAAGATTGTAGACCGAGAAACCGGCGATGTATTTTACGGCGAAGTGCCGCCATATTCGGTGGTTGTGGCAGGGTCGATGCCCTCAAAAAACAACGTCAATCTGTATTGTGCGGTGATTGTAAAGCGGGTGGATGAGCGGACGCGCTCCAAGACCTCGATCAATGAATTGTTGCGGGATTAAACCATGGCTGACGAAATATTTGTATACACCCTGACCGTCGAAATTGGCCGTGCCGAGGGCGACGGCTTGCCTGAAAACGCCACCGGTGCCGCCATGATGTGTTTTTGCCCGGCCATTACCGAAGCAGAAGCGGTGCGTGAAACCGTAGCGATTTTGAAACAAGGTGGCCTCGCGCCGCTGGATGTTTCCAGTTACGGCACCATGCAGGAAAGGCTGGATGACGGGCATGATATAAATGACGAAGAACGCGGCATGATGCAGCGCGCGCTGGATGAAAACTCTGTTGTGGTGGCGATGACCTCGCCGTTTTTCGATGTCGGTTGATGCGGTTAAACTAACGGCAGACCTGATCCGCTGTCGGTCAGTCACGCCTGATGACGGCGGCGCAATTCCTTTGCTGGATGCGCTGTTATCCGATGCCGGATTTCAAACCACCCGTGTGGATCGTGGCGGTATTTGCAACCTGTTTGCCCGCTGGGGCGCGGGGGCCAATGGACGCACATTCGGCTTTAACGGCCATACAGACGTGGTGCCGGTCGGCAATATTGACGATTGGAGCCAGGACCCGTTCGGGGCCAAAATCATTGACGGCATTATGTATGGGCGCGGCGCCACCGACATGAAATCCGGCGTGGCGGCTTTTGCGGCTGCGGCAATTGATTTTGTGCAAGATACCCCGCCAAATGGTTCGATCGTGCTGGCCATTACCGGCGACGAAGAAGCTGACGCCACCGACGGCACTGTTGCATTGCTGGACTGGATGGATGCCAATAATCAACGCATAGACCATTGTCTGGTGGGCGAGCCTACATCGCCCGAAACCATGGGCGAGATGATGAAAATCGGGCGGCGCGGTTCGATGACGGTGTTTTTTACAGCCACCGGCATACAAGGCCATTCCGCCTATCCGCACCGTGCCAAAAACCCCGTGCATGCGATGGCAGCGCTGGTTGATCAACTGGTTAATCTGGAGCTGGACCAAGGCACCGAGCATTTTGACCCGTCCACCTTGGCAGTTGTGACGTTTGACACGGGAAATGCCGCCACAAATGTGATCCCTGCCAGTTGCAAGGCCACGGTCAATATCCGGTTTAACGACGCCCATCATTCCGATGATCTGGCGGCTTTGCTAGCTGGAATAGCAGCTGAAATTCAGGCCGGAACCGGCGTAAAAATCAGCCAGCAAGTTAAAGTTTCGGGCGAAAGTTTCATCACCGCCCCCGGAGAGCTTAGCGACCTGATCAGCAAAGCCGTGCTGGCCGAAACCGGCATAACCCCGCAATTATCAACCTCCGGCGGCACATCCGATGCGCGCTTTGTGCAGCATCATTGCCCCGTGGTGGAATTTGGGCTGGTTGGCAAAACCATGCATCAGGTGGATGAATGCGTGCCGGTGGCGCAGATTGAACAGCTTAAAAAAATCTATACGCGGATACTGCAAGACTATTTTGTATGAAACCGCAACGGCTGATTGTCATGCTGAAACAACCGGTGGCGGGGCGGGTCAAAACCCGTCTTGGCACGGACATCGGCGCGACCAATGCCGCGTGGTGGTATCGCCATCAAACCAGCCGGCTTTTGCGCCGGATATGTGATCCGCGCTGGCAGGTTATTCTGGCAATCGCCCCCGATATTGCCCTGCACAGCCGCGCTTGGCCAAACCATTTTGACCGTATTGCACAGGGGCGCGGCGATTTGGGCCAACGCATGAAACGGGTGCTTGAAACCTGCCCCAACGGGCCGGTGATACTTATCGGCAGCGATATTCCGGCAGTTACCCCGAAAATCATCCATACGGCCTTTCAACAGCTTGGCGCAAAAGACATGGTTTTCGGCCCCGCCAAAGACGGAGGTTTCTGGCTGGTCGGGGCAAAATCTGGCAACCGATTACCAAAACACCTGTTCAGAAGGTGCGCTGGTCCGGCCCGTTTGCATTACAAGACAGTCTGGCATCTATCCGCCATAGCAGCATCGGTTTTGTCAAAACCCTGCAAGATATCGACACTGGCGACGACCTGCGACATCAACAAGGTTTGCATTCCCGCGCTTAAAATACTATCCCATAGCCAAACCAGAACCGGAGCCAAAAATGATCGGTCGACTCAACCATGTAGCCATCGCCGTGCCGGACCTTGACGCCGCCATTGCCACCTATCGCGATACACTTGGCGCAGATGTCGGCCCCAAACAGGATGAGCCCGATCACGGCGTCACGGTGGTGTTTATCACCCTGCCCAATACCAAAATTGAATTGCTGTATCCGCTTGGCGATAACAGTCCGATTGCTGGATTTCTGGCAAAAAATCCGTCGGGCGGCATTCACCACCTGTGTTTTGAGGTCAAAAACATTATCGCAGCGCGTGATCATCTGGTGGCAGCTGGCGCGCGGGTATTGGGTGATATAAAAACCGGAGCCCATGGCAAACCGGTGGTGTTTTTGCACCCCAAAGATTTCAACGGAACCCTGACAGAGCTGGAACAAACATGGCCGTAACCTCCGCACTCGTATTATTGGCAGTCATCTGGTTTATGCTGTTGTTTATCGCATTGCCCATGCGCCAGAAATCCCAGACCGAGGATGGCTATCGGGTGCCCGGAACCCCCGGTTCGGCGCCGATCAATCCGATGATCGGTAAAAAGGTGCTTTGGGTCACGGTTATTTCTTTTATTCTCTGGATACCGCTGGTCTGGTTTATCAATTCCGGCATTTTAACCATTGACGATATCGATATGTGGGGCCGGTATTAATCCTGTCCGGACAACCGGTGAAACATATGGGTAAAGGTCGCAACGCCCAGTAACGGCACCAGAATATTGACAATCGGAATGGATAGCGGCACGGCCATAAATATGCCTGCAAGCCAGATTTGAAACCGGAATTTCTTGCGCATCTTTGTGGCGGCTTTTTCACCCAAACGCCGCATGGCCACCATCTGGAAATATTCTCGCCCCAGCAAAAACCCGTTGACAATATAAAAGATAAACGGCGCGAAAGGCGGAATTGCAAAATAGATAATAATCGCCAGCGTATTGGCAAATATCATCACAAAAAACAACTTTATCGCATCAACGATAATTTCACGAATGCGCAAATGCGGCACCTTTGACAGATGCGGGTAATGTTTGGCTTCAACCGCCTCGGCGATGTCATCCAGAAAAAATCCGACCACCAGAAAAGCAATGGGGAACATCAGAAAAATCATGGCAAACAGGGCAAATCCGATGGCGATACCGCTAAGCCATGCCTCGGGATGAAACGTGCCGACAAAAGGGATTGTCAGGGTTTCGGGCAGAATTAGGCCCAAAATCCAGTAAAACGGAAACACACTTAGAAACAGAACCGAACCCGTGATGAAAAGCGACTTGAACAGGGTTTTGGTGAATTTCGGGTCGCGAAATTGCGTCACGGCTTTGCCAAAATCTGTGAACATCAGCTGGAAACCCACGTGGTTTTGGCGGCCATGTCCGGGCGAGGCCGATCCGGCGGGGTGCTTTTGGCGGTGCCGATATGAATAAAACCGGCAACATATTCAGGGCTTTGCACCCCGAGGCCCGATTGCAAAAATTCTGCGTCAAACGCCATCGGGCCGGTCAGCCAATTCGCCCCCCAACCGCTGGCCAAAGCCGCGTTAAGCAATGCCAGACACACCGCACCAGCCGATAAAACCTGTTCAATTTCAGGCACATCTGCGTGCTTAACCGGCGAAAATACCACCGCCACGGCCAGATCGGCATTGGCGAATTGCTGGCGGAATTTCTCGATTTTCTCGGCAGGTTTGCCCAGTTTCGAGGCAGTTTCCACAGCCAGCTCCGCCAGCCGTGGCATTGCCGGTTTTTCCAGCACAATAAACCGCCAAGGTTCCAGCTTTTTATGGTCAGGCGAGCGGGCCGCCATTTGCAAAAGCTGCTCAATCTCAGCCCGTTCCGGCACGGGGCCGGTCAGAATTTTCGCTGGCCGCGACCGGCGCGAGGCTAAAAATTCCAGAACTTCGGGGTGTTTTTGTGCCATGCTCAGCTCCGCAAAATACGATCAAGAATTTCTTGCCGCGCCACCCCGGCCGCGCCTTGCCAATTGGCATTACGCGAGCCAAACAGCGTTGCCTGACTTTTTACAATCGGGGCATCCGGCAATATTTTCAGGTGGTTTGCCTCCAGCGTGGCGCCGGTCGAGGTAATATCGGCAATGGCCTCGGCGGTCAGGTTTTTGATGGTGCCTTCGGTTGCGCCTTGGCTGTCGACCAGTTGATAATCAGCCACACCATTCTGGCGCAGATATTCACGCACAAGATTATGATATTTGGTAGCAATCCGCAGCCGCATACCATGGCGGGCGCGAAACGCCGCTGTGACCGCCGCCAGATCATCCAGATTTTCCACATCCAGCCATATTTTCGGCACTGCCAAAATCAGGTCGGCATGGCCAAACCCCATACGGGCAATTTCATCAACCGCAGCACCCCAGGCAGGGATTTTCTCGCGGATCAGATCAATGCCCGTCACCCCCATATGAATGCGCCCTGCCGCCAGTTCGCGCGGAATTTCACCGGCAGAAAGCAACACCAGCTCAACATTTTCAACGCCCAGAACCTGCCCCGCATATTCACGGCCAGACCCTGTGCGTTTCAGCGTAATGCCACGCGCGGCAAACCAGTCAATGGTTTGTTCCTGTAATCGCCCTTTGGAGGGCACGGCCAGTTTTAACGGGTTCATAATGCCCCCTTTAGCGCCAGCAAAGCCTCGGGGCGGATGATACCACCCACTGCCGGAATGCCTTGGCCCTGCCCCAAAACCCGGGTCAGCGCATCATAGCGCCCGCCTTGGGCAATTTGCGGTAAATCAGGGTGGTCTGGCGCGTGGAATCCAAACACAAACCCGTCATAATATTCCAGTGTTGTGCGCCCGAAACCGGCTTTGAACGGCAGATCAAAGCCGTTAATACCGTGTTTTTCCAGCGCGTTGGCGCGGGCTTCCAGCGCGGTTGTATCTGCATTCAGGGCTTGCAGGGTTTTGATGGCCGCATCGGTTTTACCGCTAATGGCCAACACCTGTTCCAGCCGCGCCACTTGTTCGCGCGCGATCGGTTCAACCTCGGATTCCGCTAGTAAAATCTCGATCCGCTCGGATATCTCAGCAGTGCTTCGCAGACCAATAACAGGTCCGTTTTGCTGCAAAACATCTTTCAGCGTGCCGGACTTAGCCGCCTGCAACAAAGCCGCACGATCAGCAGATACCGCCGCGCCTTCGGAATATCGTGCCAATAACCGCTTGAACCGGTTGGGCCGCCATGCGTGATGGCGCAGGGCCGCCTTGCGCCGCTCGTTGGTTTCCAATGCGTCAATTGCAGCCAGCATGATGCCGATATCGCCGGTCACCGGCTGCACCGGCAGGTCCTTTAGCGCGGTTGAAATCAGGGCAAAAACCTCGGCATCGGCGGCGGCTATATCTGTGCCGTCAAACAGCTCATACCCGACCTGCAAATATTCGGTTGGCCGGTCAGAATCCGGTTCCTGTTTGCGCCAAACCTGCCCCGCATAACGATATCTTGCCGGTTCATTGCCCACCGCCATATGCATCTGCACCACCGGCACGGTAAAATCGGGGCGCAGCATTTGTTCGCCCAAAACCGGATCATGGGTGGTGAACGCGCGCGCCCGCAGGTCTTCGCCATAAAGATCTATCAGCACATCGGCGGGTAATAACGCGGCCGGTTCAACCAATGCCGCGCTGTCAAAACCTGCCAGAATACGCGCAACCTCGGCGTTAACTGCCGCCAAACCGGCACCGATGCGGCCATCCTCCAGATAAGCCCGCGCCGCAATCATGTTGCCCGCGCGATCATCTTTTTCACCTCGGACACCAGATCACCGCGTTTGATTTCCAATTGCGCCGGCTGGCTTTTCCATTCCTCGTTGCTGGTAATGCCCGCCGCCAGTATTTTACCCAGCGCCAGATCTTTGATCTGCACTACGCCGGCGTCTTTTTCATTGCCGCCCTCGATCACCGCCACGGGGGAATTGCGCGCATCTGCATATTTAAGCTGATTGCCGAAGTTTTTGGGATTGCCCAGATAGACCTCGGCCCTGATGCCCGCATTGCGCAATTCTGCCACCATGGTTTGATAATCGGCCATGCGATCGCGGTCCATTACCGTGATTACCACGGGGCCGGCAGATTTGGAAGCGCCACGCCCTTTGGCCCGAAGTGCCGCAAGCAACCGATCCACGCCAATGGACACGCCTGTGGCAGGCACCGCTTGTCCGGTGAACCGCCTGACCAGATCGTCATACCGCCCGCCACCGGCGACCGAGCCAAACTGCTGTTTACGCCCTTTTTCGTCAGAGATCTCGAATGTCAACTCAGCCTCGTAAACGGGTCCGGTGTAATAGCCAAGACCACGTACCACGGATGGGTCAATAATGATGCGGTCGGCTAGATACCCCTGTGCTTCCAGTAGTCTCTCCATCTCAAGCAGTTCAGCTACTCCTTCTTCACCGACCGGAGAGTTGGAAATCAAACCGCCTAAATACTCAATTACTCTTTGATTCCACAGTGCACCATATTCAACATTCTCGTGAGCCTCGAAAACACCACCGCTCAACGCAACATCTACTATCATTTCTAACAGGTCGGCCATTGCAGGATCATCATCATTGTTTCGAAGGTTTGCAGCCTCCTGCCGGATACTCTTGGCAACAAATTGGTTTGCAGAAACGAAACCCATTACCACATCAGCTTGAGCATCATCCAGCCCCGCGCCCTTAGTAAAATCTCCACTTTCATCCTTGCGCCCTTCACCAAGCAGTGCCCGCACACCGTCTGGCCCTAGCCGATCCAGTTTATCAATCGCGCGCAGCACGACCCCTCGCTCTGCCTCTTTGTCATCGCCGACTAAGCCAGCCACCTCCATCACCCCGTTCAAAACCTTCCGGTTGTTCACTCGAATAATATAGTCTCCACGCGGGATTCCCACCGCTTCCAGCGTGTCCGCCAACATGGCACAAATCTCAGCGTCAGCCGCCATACTTGCACTACCAACCGTATCTGCATCACATTGATAAAACTGCCTAAAACGCCCTGGGCCTGCTTTTTCATTGCGCCAAACCGGTCCGACCGCATAACGGCGATAGGGCGACGGTAAATCATTGCGGAATTGCGCATAGACCCGCGCAAGCGGCGCCGTCAGATCATAACGAAGCGCCATCCATGCGTCGTCTTCATCCTGCCACGCAAACACGCCTTCATTGGGGCGGTCAACGTCTGGCAGGAATTTACCCAAAGCCTCGACGGTTTCAACAGCGCTGGTTTCCAGCGGGTCAAAGCCGTAGGCGTGGTAAATATCGGTGATCTGGCCCAACATGCGGTTACGTTCCAGCACCTCGGGGCCGAAATAATCGCGAAAACCGCGCGGCGCGGCGGCGCGGGGCCTTTTTACCTTGGGTTTTTTGTTTTTTG
>JAKITE010000073.1 GCA_021648225.1 Paracoccaceae bacterium | reverse complement strand
ATAGGTCAGCACAAAATGCAGGGCGTTATCCGGCGCGTTTTTGACCAATGCTGCGGGGTTGGTATTGGCCTGCCACGCAACCGGAATGGGTTCGGGGAACCGGTTTTTATGGGTATCTATCCATGTGGTTTCATAGGGCAATCCGGCCAGCACCCGCACAATTTCTCGGCCCACATGGCCGGCACCATATAGATACAGCGGCGTCTGGTCTGTTTTCAAGGCTTCGCTGAACCAGCCCGCGTCTATCCCTGCGCCTGACCGCTGGGCGCGCAACAATCGCGAGGCTTGTAAGGGCGCTGGCGTCGGGCTGAGGCCGCCCGCTTTAGGGCGGGTGAAGCTCGGCGCGGTTGCGTTGATGCTGGCAATTTCAAAACTTGTATAGCGTTCCAACAGCAAATCCACACTGCCGCCGCAACATTGGTTTAGGGCTGGGCCGAGCGGCATTTTCAAGGTTTCTCGCCGCCAGTCGCCAGTTAATTCCAGCATTTTCCGCGCGGCTTTTGCCGCTTGCCATTCCAATGCGCCGCCGCCGATTGTGCCTGATTGGCCACCCGCCCAAACCAGCATTGATGCACCGGTTTCGCGCGGGGCGGAGCCTTGAAATCCGGCAATAACAATGCGCACCACATTGCCGTATTTGGTAACGGTTTCGGATAATTCTGCCAGATCAAAATGCTCTACCACTGTTGGCCTCGCAACCTGTCAGCGGCTTGCAAGATACGTTCACAGGTTGCCGGAGCGTCAATGTCTGTATAGGCATCCCCACAGGCCGAAATCGCATCGGATAATGCCAGATAAGCCGAAATCCCCAATGAAAACGGCGGTTCGCCCACAGCTTTTGACCGATAAATGGTGTTTTCCTGGTTTTCGCCATCCCAAAGCGCCACGTTGAAAATCTCGGGCGTGTCTGAACAAGCCGGAATTTTATAGGTGCTGGGCGCGTGCGAAAGCAGGCTGCCTTTGTCATTCCAGACCAGTTCTTCCATGGTTAGCCAGCCTGCACCCTGCACATAGGCACCCTCGATCTGGCCAATGTCCAATGCCGGATTAAGGCTGGCGCCCGCATCATGCAAAATATCCGCGCGTAAAATCCGGTTTTCGCCGGTCAGGGTGTCGATCACCACTTCGGTGACCGCTGCACCATAGGAAAAATACAGGAAAGGCCGGCCTTTGCCCGCCATACGATCCCATTTTATTTTCGGAGTTTTGTAGAATCCGGTGGCGGAAAGCTGGATACGGCCAGCGTAAGCCGCGCCAGCCAATTCGCCAAAGGTCATGGTTCTGGTGCCGATGCTGACCTTGCCATTGGCAAAGGAAACCTCGCCTTCCCATTGTGATTTGGCAAATTCAACCAGACGAGCCTTGATGGTTTCACAGGCCGCTTTGCAAGCCATGCCGTTCAGGTCGGTTCCCGAACTGGCGGCGGTGGCCGAAGTATTGGGCACTTTGCCGGTATCGGTGGCGGTGATTTTGATGGCGGAAACATCCAGACCGAAAACCTCGGCCGCGACCTGTGCGATTTTGATATTTAATCCTTGGCCCATTTCGGTGCCGCCATGGTTCAGATGCACCGAGCCGTCGGAATACACATGCACCAAAGCTCCGGCCTGATTAAGGTGGGTCAGGGTAAAGGAAATACCGAATTTCACCGGCGTCAGGGCAATACCGCGTTTCAGAATGGCACTATTGGCGTTGTATTCGGCAATTTCAGCGCGGCGCTTGGTGTAATCGGAGGTTGCTTCCAGTTCTGCCACAAGTTCCGTCGAAATGCTGTCGATGACGTCCATATGATAGGGGGTTTTCTGGTCTCCGCCAGTTTCATAAAAATTCGCTTTGCGCACGTCCAGCGGATCAAGCCCCAGTTCATGGGCGATATGATCCATCACCCGTTCAATGCCGACAATCCCCTGCGGCCCGCCAAAGCCGCGATAGGCGGTATTGGATTGGGTGTTGGTGCGCATCCGGTGCGACAGAATGCTGGCATTGGGCAGATAATAGGCATTATCGGCGTGCAGCATGGCCCGATCGCCAACCGGAATGGACAGATCAAGCGCCCAGCCGCAACGCACATGGTGTTCAAACATCACCGATTGCAGTTTGCCCGTATTGTCAAACCCTGCGCAATAAGCAATGCGGAATTCATGGCGTTTGCCCGTAATGATCATATCATCATCGCGATCATAGCGCATTTTGGCAGGCAGTTGCAGCAATTGCGCCACCACCGCACAAGCAACCGCCAGCGCGTTGCCTTGCGATTCCTTGCCGCCAAAACCGCCGCCCATACGGCGGACCTCGACCCGCACGGCGTTATAGCTTACGCCCAGCGCAGCGGCGACTTTGTGTTGAATTTCGGTCGGGTGCTGGGTGGAGGAATGCACGATTATATCGCCCTCGGACGGCACCGCAAAACTGGCTTGACCCTCAAGATAAAAATGTTCCTGCCCGCCGATTTCAAACTGGCCGCTGATCTGGCGCGGGGCGGCTTCAAGCACTGATTCCGGCTCGCCAATGCGGAATTCCAACGGTTTTTCAAAGCGGCTGTCGGCGGAGATTGCATCATCAATGGTCAGCAACGCCGGTTTATCAGCATAGACGATTTTGCCTAACCGCGCGGCTTTTCGGGCATTCAGATGGCTGTCGGCCACCACCAGAAATATCGGCTGGCCGATATAATGCACCATGCCGGTGGCCAGCAAGGGTTCGTCATGGGCCGAGGGCGAAACATCGTTTTCAAACGGCAGATCATCGGCGGTTAGCACCGTGATCACACCCTTGGCGGCGCGAACCGCTGAAAGATCAACGGATGTCAGGTCGCCGTGGGCATTTTGCGACAGACCAAACGCCAGATGCACAGCGTTGGCGGGCAGCGGCATATCGTCGGTATAGCGCGCTGTGCCGGTTACATGGCCAGTGCCGCTATCATGGGGGATGGATTTATGAACGCTCATTTTGCCACCTCTGCCAAGATATTGGCACCTTGACCGTTGCGCGAAAGCCAATACCGCCAAAGCAGGTTTTGCACTATTTTCAACCGGTATTCAGCGCTGGCGCGCACATCTGTTAGCGGGGTGAAATCATTAGCAAACTGTTGCATGGCGGTTTTGATGCTGGCCTCGGACCATGGCTGGCCAATCAGCGCGGCCTCGACATTGCTGGCGCGTTTCGGGGTCGCTGCCATACCACCAAAGGCAAGGCGGGCATCGGTGATAACATCATTTTCAACCGTGATATTGAAGGCGCCACATACAGCTGAAATATCCTGATCAAAGCGTTTGGAGATTTTGTAAACCCCGACCGTGTCCGGTTGATCGGGAATAAAAATGCTTTCCAGAAACTCGCCCGCTTGGCGGTCCTGTTTGCCATATTCAATATAATAATCTTCGAGCAACAAAACGCGGCGTTGATCAGCCCGCCGAAGAACAATACTGGCCCCAAGCGCAATCAGGGGCGGCGGGCCATCGCCAATCGGCGATCCGTTGGTGATATTGCCGCCTATCGTGCCGGAATTTCGCACTTGGACAGAGCCATAACGGCGCAGCATTTCAGCAAAATCGCTGTGCTTGCCAATCATCGCACCGCGAAAACGCGCCACAGTAACGCCAGCGCCAATGCGCAAACCGTCTGTTTCTTGGGTGATGGTTTGAAGCGCCTCAAGCCGATGCAAAAAAACCACCTTCGGAAATTCTCGCAGGGCTTTGGTGACCTGCAAGCCAATATCTGTCGCGCCAGCGATCAGGGTAGCATCGGGGTTTTTGGCATACCAGTCAGCAAATTTATCGAGGTCAGTTGGCAGGGTTACATCACCTTGATGGGTGCTTTGTTGCAACTTTGCCAGCGCGTCAGCCTCGTCAAAAAGCAAAGCCGGCACTGGCTGTTGCGCGGCGGCCTTGGCAGCGCGTTGAATGGGCGCGTATCCGGTGCAGCGGCACAGGTTTCCGGCCAGCACATCATTATGATCCTGGCGGCCCTGTTGGTGGGCCGCATAAAGCGACATGACAATGCCCGGCGTGCAAAACCCGCATTGGGAGCCGTGATGTTCAACCATCGCCGATTGCACCGGATGCAGGTTGTTGCCGTTGGAAATACCCTCAACCGTGGTCAGGGATTTGCCGTGTAGATGGGGCAAAAACAGAATGCAGGAATTTACCGAACGGTGGGTCAGATGCCCGTCTTCCAGCGATGCAAGCGATACAGAACAGGCCCCGCAATCGCCCTCGTTACAACCTTCTTTGGTGCCGGTCAGGTGGTTGGTTTCACGCAGCCAATCCAGCACCGAAGCGGTTGGATCAGGGTCTTGCAGCGTGATCGGTTTGCCGTTTAAAAGGAAATGGATTTCCCCCATCAGCTGCCCCTGTAGGTGGAATAGCCAAAGGCGGAAAGCAGCAGCGGAACGTGATAATGTTTATCCTCGGCCATGCCAAAGCGCAGCGGGATGATGTTAAGGAATTTCGGGTCCGGTAAATCCTGGCCAGTGCTTTCCAGATAGGCCCCCGCATGAAAAACCAGTTCATATTCACCAAGTTGAAAGGCATCGCCTTCAAGAATTGGCGCATCAACCCGACCGTCGGCATTGGTTGCGACCTCACCCAGTTTTTGCCGCCCGCCCGTCAGGCGATAAACTTCAATTCTTAGTCCCGCAGCCGGATTTCCGCTGCCGGTATCAAGCACATGTGTTGTCAATTTTCCCATATTTGCCCACCAGTTGTTTTTACAAAAGCTGGCTGGGAAATCAGGCCAGACAGCTTGCGAGAATAGTGACATTCAAAAAATGCCGAGCGTATTCCGCGCATTATGGCCAAGCGGACCGGCCGATAGGAAAAGGTTTTAGAATTTGCCTTATCCGTTCAGCCTAAGCTTAACGGGCTTTTCAGGTTTTGCAAATATATTTTGTGATCGGGTTTTATGGGGTGCAATTCGGGACAATAAAATTTAATCTCGGGGAAATCCGGATTCAAATTGTCAGGGCCGTGAATGCGCACCGATCCAAAATTCATACACCTGCGGGTGCATTCCGCCTATTCGCTGCTCGAAGGCGCGATTGGTGTTAAAAAGCTGCCCGCCCTGTGTCTGGCGGATAACATGCCTGCGGTGGCCGTAACCGATACCGGCAATATGTTTGGCGCGCTGGAGTTTTCAGAAATTGCCAGCGCTGCCGGTGTGCAGCCGATTATCGCTTGCCAGATGGATCTGGCCTATCAGGGGGCAACCCAACCGGGCGAGCGCGCGCTAAAGCCGTTGCCGGTGGTGCTTTTGGCAAAAGATCGCGCCGGTTATGCCAACCTGATGAAGCTTAACAGCTGTTATTATATGGAATGCGGCGCAGATGCGCCCCATATTACCTTAACAATTGGCGAAACATGCTGATGGCGTGATTTGCCTGACAGGTGGCGCGTTAGGCCCGCTGGGCAAGCTGCTGGTGGACGGGCAGGATGACAAGGCGCGCTTGTTGGCGCAGCATCTAAAGGGCTTGTTCGGGGATCGGCTTTATATTGAAATTCAACGGCACCCCACGGCTGATGGACGCCGCACGGCGGAGGAAAGCGCCTCTGAGCCGGGGTTTTTGAAACTGGCATATGGCCTGGATATTCCGCTGGTTGCGACCAATGATGTGTATTTTGCCAAACCCGATATGTATGCAGCCCATGACGCGCTGATTTGTATTGCCGACGGGGCTTATGTTGACCAGCAACATCCGCGCCGCACCCTGACGCCGGAGCATTATTTCAAGTCTCAGGACCAGATGGCGACCCTGTTCGAAGACCTGCCAGAGGCAATTGAAAATACCGTTGAAATCGCACGGCGCTGTGCCTATCGCGCGCGCACCCATGATCCGATTCTGCCCAAATTCGCCGATGACGAGGTGGAGGAATTGCGTCGCCAGGCCCGCGCAGGCCTTAAGGCGCGGCTGGCAGTGATTCCCCATGCGGTTAGCGAAAAGGAGTATGAAGCACGGCTGGATTTTGAGCTGGGCATTATCGAGGGTATGGGCTTTCCGGGTTATTTTCTGATTGTTGCCGATTTTATCCATTGGGCCAAAGATCAAGGCATTCCGGTGGGGCCGGGGCGGGGTTCTGGCGCGGGGTCTTTGGTGGCTTATGCGCTAACGATTACCGATCTTGATCCGCTGCGCTATTCATTGTTGTTCGAACGTTTCCTGAACCCCGAACGGGTTTCCATGCCGGATTTCGACATCGATTTTTGCATGGATCGCCGCGAGGAGGTCATTACCTATGTGCAGGAAAAATACGGGCGCGACCGTGTGGCCCAGATTATTACCTTTGGCGCGCTGCTGTCCAAAGCCGCAATTCGCGATGTCGGGCGGGTGCTGCAAATGCCCTATATGCAGGTTGACCGGCTGTCGAAACTGATTCCGCTGGATGGTGTGAAGCCGCTGTCGATCAAAAAAGCCCTGATCGAGGAACCGCGCCTGAAAGAGGCGGCAGATGACGAAGAAGTCGTGGCGCGGCTGCTGGATTATGCCCAGCAGCTGGAGGGGTTGTTGCGTAATGCCTCCACCCACGCGGCGGGTGTGGTGATTGGCGACCGGCCGATTGATGAACTGGTGCCGATTTACAAAGACCCGCGATCCGATATGCCCGCCACCCAGTTCAATATGAAATGGGTTGAACCGGCGGGTTTGGTAAAGTTTGACTTTCTGGGGCTGAAAACCCTGACGGTTATTCAGGGCGCCATTGATCTGTTAAAGGCGCGCGGCATCGAGGTGGATATCGGGGCGATTCCGATTGATGACCAAAAGACCTATGAACTGTATGCATCGGCCAAAACTGTGGGTGTGTTTCAGGTGGAAAGCTCGGGCATGATGGATGCTTTGCGCCAGATGAAACCGACCTGTATCGAGGATATCGTGGCGCTGGTGGCCTTGTATCGCCCCGGCCCGATGGAAAATATTCCGAAATTCTGTAAGGTCAAGAACGGGTTGGAGGAACGGGATTTGCTGCATCCCAGTATTGACCATCTGCTGGATGAAACCCAGGGCATCATCGTTTATCAGGAACAGGTGATGCAGATCGCGCAGGAAATGGCGGGTTATTCGCTGGGCGGGGCTGATTTGTTGCGCCGTGCCATGGGTAAAAAAATCGCCGAGGAAATGGCCAAGGAGCGGCCTAAATTTGAAAAAGGTGCGTTTGAAAACGGGGTTGACCGGAAAAAAGCCACGCAGGTTTTTGACCTGTTGGAGAAATTCGCCAATTACGGTTTCAACAAATCCCACGCGGCGGCTTATGCGGTGGTTTCCTATCAAACCGCGTGGCTAAAAGCCAACCATCCGGTGGAATTCATGGCAGGCGCGATGAATTGCGATTTGCACCTGACGGATAAGCTGCATGTATTTTTTGAAGAAATCAAACGGCTGAAAATCGAAATAATTCCACCTTGTGTCAACCGCTCCAACGCGGATTTCAGTGTGGTGGACGGCAAAATTGCCTATGCGCTGGGCGGGTTGAAAAACGTGGGCGTCGAGGCGATGCGGATGATCGAGGTCGCGCGTGAGGACGGCCCGTTCAAGGATATTTTCGATTTTGCCAAACGGGTAGATATGAAACGGGTGGGCAAACGTCCGATTGAAATGCTGGCCCGATCCGGTGCGTTTGATTTGCTGGATAGCAACCGGCGCAAGGTGCTGGAAAGCGTTAACGCTTTGCTGGCATATTCGGCGGCCTGTCATGATGATAAAAACTCCAGCCAACACAGCCTGTTTGGCGATGGTGGCGAGGATTTACCGGTGCCGCGCCTGCCAATGCCGGATATCTGGCTGCCTACTGAATTGTTGGCGCAGGAACACCAAGCCATCGGATTTTACCTGTCGGGGCACCCGCTGGATGATTATATCGGGCCGTTAAAACGGCAGCGGCCTCCGGTGCTGACTTACGGCGAGCTGGTGCAGAAATCCGCCGGTATGGCAGCCGTGGTTGCCAAGATCGCGGGCACGATTTCAGGCGTGCAAACCCGCAAATCGGCACGCGGCAACCGGTTTGCTTTTGTGCAGCTTTCCGATCCGACCGGCATGTACGAGGTCACGGTTTTTTCCGATGTGCTGGAATCTGCCGGTGAATTGTTAAGCGTTGGCCAAAACGTGGTGCTGTCGGTCGAGGCCACGGTTGAGGGCGAACAGCTGAAAATGCTGGCGCGCGGTGTGATCCCGATTGACAGCGAGGTTGCGGGCGCAGCCGCCAAAGGGCTGACGGTTTTTGTTAATGACGAGGCAGCAATGCCCAGCATGGCCTCGCTGCTGGCGCGCGATGCCAAGGGCGCAAAAGGCCCGATCAACCTGATTTTGCTGGACCCGAGCCTGCCGGGAGATGTGGAGATCAGCCTGCCGGGCAATTATCCGATGAGCCCCCAGGTAAAATCTGCGCTGAAAAGCATAGCAGGTGTGGTGACGGTTGAGGAGTTTTGACGGGTTTGTTAACGCAGATGCTCGCAGGCGATGCCATCATTATCCGCATCCAATCTGTGCGGATCACCCAGGCCAGATCGTAAATAAAACTCTTGTGCGCTTGACCAACTTGAAAAATCCGCACAGTCGCGGTCTCCACTGAGGGAGGTAATTCTTGGGGATGAATTTTGCGGCGCTCCAGAAGCCCGATGACAGTGATAGGGTTGTGAACCCGCATGACAGCCGCTGGCATTCAACCCACCCGAATGGGCATATCCCAACGATGGCGAGGTTATCAGCCCTAACAAGAGTATGACAATAGATAGGCGCTCTTTCAAAATAATCTACCAGACATTTGTTATTACTTATTAACAAATGGTTAATGCTCAAGCGGATTTCAATAGGAAATCCGAGAATGCTTAAGTTCCGGCGGGGTAATCTCGGGTGAATACAGGTCGGTTAGGATCCGACAGTTCCGGTTGAAAAGCATAACCGCCAGAGGTGAAATCCTTGACGCCCTTAACATCCGTAATCCGGTTTTGCACCACAAACCGCGCCATTGCGCCCCGTGCGCGTTTGGCAAAAAAGCTGACGATTTTGTCTTGGCCATCGCGGGTTTCCATAAATACCGGCGTCAGGATTGCGGGTTTTAGGGCCTTGGCATCCACCGCAGTAAAATATTCTACCGAGGCGCAATTCAGCAAGAATTCAGCATCGTTTTCAGCCGCCAGTTCGTTTAGTGCCGCAGAAAGACGCCCTCCCCAATATTGATACAAGGATTTACCGCGACGTGTGGCCAACCGGCTGCCCATTTCAAGGCGATAGGGCTGGATTTGGTCTAGTGGGCGCAGCAATCCGTAAAGGCCGGATAATATCCGCAGGTGGGATTGGGCATAGCGCAATTCATCCGCATCAAGGCTTGCGGCCTCCAGCCCTTGATAGGTGTCGCCGGCAAAAACCATTGCTGCCGGTTTTATGCCATCAGGATCAGGGAATTCTTCAAACGCCTTGAAACGGTCTTGGTTGAGTTTGGCCAGTGGCTGGCTGATACGCATCAGCTTTTGCAATTCGGCCACGCTTAGCCCTCGCGCCGTGCGGCTTAGGCTATAGGCATCGGTTTGGAAATCTGGAAAGGTTGGTTCGATTTTGGCGGCAGCGATGCCATAATCAAGTTTTTTAGCCGGGGAAATTACGGTGATCATTTGGGGGCCTTTGTTTTTAGACCAACTTAAGGATTTATTTCTTTGGCGACAAGCTGTGCAATGTAAACCAGCTTAGGATCACCAGCGGGATGCCAATACCAAAGGAATACCGAATGCCGAAATGCTCGGCGATCAGGCCCAGCAGGGCGGGGGCGATCAGGAATGTGATGAAGGAAAGCTGCGCCAAGCCTGCAACATTGATGGCCGCCGGGCGGTCGGTGCGCTGGGCAGCCGCTGACATGGCCAGCGGGAAAATCACCGCGTTACCAATGCCCAACAGCGCAAAACCGATTAGCGCGGTCGCCGGATCAACCGAGAAGGTCACAAATAAAACCCCGACTGCCAAGGTAGCAATCGATGCCCGCGCAACCCGCACCGGGCCAAAACGCTCTACATAGCTATCAGCAAAAAACCGTGTGATACCTTGGGTCAGCGCCCCCAGCGCCAGCGCCATGCCGCTAATGAATGGCACGGTATTATAGGTGTCACGCATAAAAATGACCGACCAGTCTATGCCTGCGCCCTCTAACAACATCGCCGAAAGGGTGAAGGCAACGATGGTTGAAATGCCGCGTGACGGGATTGTGAACCTTGGCATAGATTCTGATTTCAAACCGCGTGGTGCAAAAGGTTGGTAATTTTGCAAAGCTAAAAATACGCTGGCTGTTAATATAATTGCCATACCCAAAAGATGCGGCGTTGGCGGAATGCCGATTTGGGCAAGGGTTGCGCCAATGATTGCGGCGATAAAGAAACCAAAGCTCCAAAACGCATGGGCCCGGTTCATGATGCGCTGCTTTAGGTGATGCTCGGCGCGGTCGGCCTCTAGGTTTACCACAATTTCCATGCCGCCAACGCCAATGCCGCCAATGAAAAGCATGGCAAAAAACCAGATCGGGGAATTGCCCGTCGAGGCCAGCATTTCAGCAAAGCCAAGAACGGGCACACCCAACAGCATGACCTTGCGAAAGCCCAGCTTTTCAACCAGCTTGCCGCCAAACATCAGCGCAACCTGCACCCCCAACGGCAAACCGACCAAGGCCAAGCCAAGCATGCCTTCGCCAATACCCATTTGAATTTGCAAATCCCCGAGGCGCGGAAACATGGCACCCAGCGTTGCCGAATAGACAAAGAAGGCAAAATAGATTTTGAAATGTGAACGGTTTTGATGCGCCAAAAGTAACCCCGATTGTTTTGGCTATATAAGCGGGCGATGATGGGGAATTCTATCAAAATTTGTAATCACCGGTATTGAGGGTGTGATTTTTGGATTTTAGCGTATTGGAAAATAACAATAATTCTAATTCACACAATGATGTGGTATAAACTCCTGTATTCGTTCAGTTATTTAGCGCGCCGCAAAACATATTTTCATATTGCGTAAAATGAATATAATCTACACTAATATCTGGGGTTATTGTTGTGACAAATTCCATTGCTTAGGAGTAATCCAATTCTCCGGCGGATCAAAAAATCGGCAAATCCGGAACAAAGTAACGGGAGTTTACAATGACTAAAATATCACTCAAAGGAATGATGCGGGCCACGGCTGTTTCTGCGGTGCTGGCAATGCCAATGGCAACAATTTCAACACCGGCACTTGCTCAGGATCTGGGCGCGGTTACCGAAATGTTTACCGACAGCAATTTCACATCCGGTTTTGCATCTTTGATGAACCCGGAAATGATGGCCAGCTGGGCCGAAATAATGATGAATCCGACGTTGATAGAAGCCATGATGGGCTTTGCAGATCCGGAACTGTTTGTGCCGTTTATCACCATTATGACCAACCCTGATTTCATGAATGCAATGCTGAATTTTGGCCAGCCCGAAATGATCGAAGCATGGATGAAGATCATGATGAACCTCGACATGATTGACGCCATGATGGGCTTTATGAAGCCCGAGCTGATGGAGCCTTTCATGAAAATCATGCTGGATCCGGCGATGATGGACATCATGCTGGGCATGATGACCCCTGAAATGATGGCAAGCTGGATGTCGATGATGACCGACCCGGCGATGATGGAAATGATGTTCAGCTTTATGGATGCGGAAATGATCACCGGCTTTATGGGCATGATGACCAACCCTGCCATGCTGGAAACCCTGATGGGCATGATGGACGCTGAAATGTTGGCGGGCATGATGGAAATGATGAGCCCCGAAATGATCGAATCGCTGATGGGAATGATGAGCCCGGACATGATGATGAAAATGATGACGTCTATGATGGGCATGATGGGCGGCATGGGCGACTTTGGCTCGATGATCCCCGGCGCAAGCGAATAAGTTCTATTGGGTGGTGCATTGCGCCACGCTTTGGACATTAAATAAGAAACTTTAGGGAGAGTATTATGAACGTAATTAAAAGCGTTTTTGCCATTGTTGCTGCCGCGTCGATTTCGACCATGGTATCCGCATAAATGACCGAAGAAGAAATGATTGCTTTTAACGCGCAGTTTTATTTTACGGGTACACCCGATATTACTGAGCGGCCATCAATCGAAAGCCTGCTGGAAGGGGCGTCAATGGTTGAACGCCCGGCAAATTCAATGATTCCACCAACCATGAGCGCGGAAACAAAAATGAAAGCCGTGCAAACCATGATGGCCGCAAACCCGATGGGCCTGCGCGACATGATGAATTTTATGGTTGCCAAAAAGATGGTCCTGCCCGGCATCAGCTTTGACGAGGTGATCGAATAGATCAATTCCCGGGCGCTTGATTTGAACATGCGGCCCACCGGCTTATAATACGCCTTACATCATTTTGCGCGAAACACTGGACCCAAACAGCCCGAGGCTGGAATATCTGAGCTTTTGCAATTTGATCACCATGCGCATGATTATGGATTTCTCGCTTGAATTTGGCGCGTTTTGCCTTGTTCTATTCAGGTAATGGAAGACAATAACGGCCATACCTAGATTGCTACGCCGGATTGGGATGTGCGCTGGCTGGACGGAAGCCCAAACCCGAACCGCATTCGGATGATCTACGTTTGCGCGCCATGCGGGCGCCAAGCAAATTGTAAGGCTAGTTTTGTCGATCCTGATTTCTGGATGATGTTTATGGAGCCGGAAATGCGCGGCACCATTCATGCGGCGGTGCTGAACCCCGCCACCTATGGCCAGTTTCTTGAACTGGAAACCTATACCAATATGATGGATCCGTCACTGGTGACAAAATGGTTTGATCTGGAAACCTATGACACGATGCTTGACCCGCAGAATTACGCGTATTTCTTGCAGCCCGGCGCCTATTCGCATCTGATTGAACTTGATCGCTATTTGCAATTCACCGAACTGTCTTCCTATGAGGGCCTGCTGGATTCGGCTTTGGCTTCGATCAATCTGTTTGACTAAAAACCATTTGGCTCCGGTTCTCTTAATCCAAGAATACCGGAGCCTTGCCAATTGTTGCCCGAATCGGTTACGCCAGTGATTCGAATCGGGGTGGTATCCTATGAATTTTTTCAAAATTGCAGATGCAAATCAAATCACAATCAGAATTTTCCGAGTATTTAACACAAAAATTGGTAAATAAGCTGCTTTCGATCTAAACTACACATTGAAATATGTAGATTAAACTTTTTCCTGTGTTACATTTGAAAAATGAACACTTTGCATACTTGGATTGCTTCCGCCGCTTTGGCCATCATTACTTTTATTCCGATTCCGGCTTTTGCTGACGGCGATCCAGATGCAGGCGAGCAGGTTTTTCGCCGTTGCATAAGCTGCCACGCCATCGGGCCGGAGGCCGTGAACAAAGTCGGCCCGCCCTTGAACGAAATATTTGGCCGTGTTGCCGGCAGTATGGAGGGGTTCCGGTTTTCGCGGGCCATGGTCGCGGCCGGACAAGAAGGTCTGGTTTGGGATGATGCAACCATGGATGCCTTTATAACGCGCCCGTCCCGATTTGTTTCCGGCACAAGAATGAGCTTTAGCGGATTGCGATCACCCGAAGACCGCACCAACCTGATTGCATTTTTACATACTTTGACACCTGAAACCGCTATGGGCACGGCCCATATATTGCCCGAAGACCCGGAATTACCCGACGAAATAATGTCACTGGTCGGGGATGTTGCCTATGGGCAATATCTGGCTTCTTCCTGTGTTACCTGCCATCAACCAGATGGCACGGAATCGAATATTCCATCTATTATCGGTTGGCCTGCTCCGGCGATGGTTACCGTATTACACGCTTATAAAAACAAGAACCGGGACAATAATGTTATGCAACAGCAAACCGGCATTCTTTCAAACGAGGAAATCGCGGCTTTGGCGGCGTATTTCGAGACACTTGAATAATTAACCAAACCTAAATCACCTGAAGGGGAAGAACTATGAAACTAGAC
>JAKITE010000072.1 GCA_021648225.1 Paracoccaceae bacterium | reverse complement strand
TTCGTGCGCTTCTTTTTATGTGCCTGTTCAAGTGACGAAAAACTCTGCTGTTTCAATGCCAAATCCCCGCTAATTCCTGCCAGAATTATAACACATAAATCAGGAAGTCGTTCAGAGATTCCTTAGCTATGAATCGCCCCATCCCCGCAAGCCAATGCAGCTTCGCGCATGGCTTCGGAAAATGTCGGGTGGGCATGACACGTTCGGGCCAGATCCTCGGCCGATGCGCCAAATTCCATGGCCACGCAAACCTCGTGGATCAATTCACCAGCAAAGGGACCGATCAGGTGGCAGCCCAATATCCGGTCGGTGTCTTTATCGGCCAGAATTTTTACAAAACCCTCACCGGCAAAAACCGCCTTGGCGCGGGCGTTGCCCATAAAGGTGAATTTGCCAACCTTATAGCTACGGCCTTGTTCTTTCAGCATTTCTTCGGTCAGGCCAACGCTGGCCACCTCGGGCGTAGTATAAATCACCCCCGGGATCACATCGTAATTCACATGCCCTGCTTGGCCAGCGATGGTTTCGGCCACTGCCAGCCCCTCGTCTTCGGCTTTGTGGGCCAACATGGGGCCGGTTATCACGTCACCAATGGCGTAAATACCGTCAACATTTGTCTGCCAGTTTTTGGTTTTAACCTGCCCGCGCGGCTCCATTTCCACGCCGATTTCAGCAAGGCCCAAGCCTTGGGTGAAAGGATTACGCCCTGTTGCCAGCAAAACAATATCGGCTTCCAAACTGGCCTCGGTATCCTTTTTGATCAGCTTATAGCTGACTGTAGCCTTGGTTTTGGTGGCTTTCACACCCGACACTGCCGCGCCCAAAACAAACTTTAACCCCTGTTTTTTAAGGCTGCGAAGCAAGGTTTTGGCCAGTTCAGCATCCATGCCCGGAGTGATGTGATCCAGATATTCCACCACCGTGACCTCGGTGCCAAGGCGCGCATAAACCGAACCCATCTCAAGCCCGATCACCCCCGCACCAATCACCACCATACGTTTGGGGATTTTGGTCAGCGCCAGCGCGCCAGTCGAGGACACAACCACTTTTTCGTCAACCTCAACACCCGAAAGGCTGCTGGGTTCGGACCCTGTGGCGATCACAATGTTTTTGGCGGTGTGTTTATCTTTACCAACCGTAACCTCACCCTTGCCGGTGATTTTTCCCCAGCCCTGAATGTAATCAACTTTGTTCTTCTTGAACAGGAATTCGATGCCCGAGGTATTGCCGTCAATCACCGACTGTTTATATTCCATCATCTTGGTCAGATCGACTTTTGGCTTACCCCCCATCAGCCCCATTTTCTCAAAATTGGTATGGGCCTCGTGATAAGAATGCGAGGCATGCAGCAACGCCTTTGACGGAATACAGCCGACATTCAAACAGGTGCCGCCCAGCGCGCCGCGCCCCTCAACACAGGCGGTTTTCAGGCCGAGCTGCGCGCAACGGATGGCACAAACATAGCCGCCCGGGCCGCCACCGATGATAATAACGTCATAATTTGCCATTGGGTTTTCCTCTGTCCATTAGCGCAAAAACATACTGTAGTTTTTGTATAAGTTTTGCATAAGTTTTGTATAAGTCAAATTTCACAGCACCACCTGCCCGATTTCCGGCAGATTAAGCGTAAAGCTCAGCCGTGTTTGGGGGGATTGCGAGATGGTGACCGGCATGTGTTTTGCATCCAGCGCTGTCAAAAGTTTGGTGAGTTCTGCGGCCTTGGAGGTCTCGATCGAAACCTCGCTACGCACGCCATAATCTGCCATTTTTGTGGCGGGGTGTAACGGCATTTTAGGCCATTGCATCAGCATTGGCGCAACGCCATCCAGCGGGATATTTCCGTCGCTCCGCACCGCAAACCGCCAAGTCATGTCGCCGCGTGTCTGGGTGGTTGGCTGGCCGAGATCAATGCCAAGGCTACGTGCGATTTCAAGGTCACCGTCCAGATCATCGGAATTACAAACCCAAGCCAAGGGGCGGGGTGCGCCGGTGAAACCATCCAGACCAAACCAGCGCGGATGCACAGGTTTCGGTGCAGCGGGGTTTATCGAGAGAATTTCCAGAAATGTATCCAGCCCCGTGGCCATGACCAGATTATGGGTGCCCATATTTGGGTGTTCGCCGCCCACGGGCACGGTCAGACCGGTATGTTTCTCAACATAATCCGCCCCCGCTTGCAGGGTGGTGCAGCCAATGGCGATATGGTCAAAACGGATCATTCAATTTCCCGTAGGGTGCGTGGTTTCCACGCACCGATGGATGGTGAAAGGTGCGTGGAAACCACGCACCCTACGAATTCTAATCAAACCGAGACAAGACTGTAAATTTCCCGGTTTTGGAATCAAATTCTGGCGCGATCTTAGCAACCACAAATCCGATCCAATTACTTCGACGATCTCCAGTAAAACGGCCGATTTTTGCTTTACTAAAGAAAGGTTTTTCGAACGCTTCCCATATTACTAGATTACCTTCTTCAAGTGACCCCTGACTTGGATTTAGTGTTTCTGAAAATGTAAAAAAACCTTCAGGGGCACCACATACCAATAATTTTAAGCGATATCTTTTATCGTCTGTCCGAGGAGCATGATTTTCTATTTTCTTGAGTCCGCTTTTAAGAATGATGGCTGGCCGCCCCTCACCTTTTCGTGGTTTGGCCGCAAATTGAGAATTACAATACTCAAGGAAAGCCTCACTCGATTTGAACAATAATTTCATTTGGTATTTACTTTCTCTGGGCGGCACCTAAGCTTCACGCACCGGCGTGGCGGGGTGAACCCCGCCCTACAAATCCATCAACAATCTTCTCGGATCCTCAAGCGCTTCTTTCACCCGCACCAGAAACGTCACCGCGCCTTTGCCATCCACCACACGGTGGTCATAGCTTAGCGCCAGATACATCATTGGCCGAATGACAATCTCGCCATTCACCACTACCGGACGGTCCTGAATTTTATGCATGCCCAGAATACCGGATTGCGGCGGGTTCAGAATGGGCGAGGACATCAGCGAACCATAAACCCCCCCATTGGAAATAGTGAACGAGCCACCCATCATCTCTGCCATAGAAAGCTTGCCATCGCGCGCTCGACCGCCCAATTCAGCGATCTTTTTCTCAATACCGGCAAACGACATCTGGTCGGCATCACGAATAACCGGAACAACCAGGCCCGAAGGTGTGCCTGCGGCCACGCCCATATGCACATAGTTTTTATAGACAATCTCGTTACCGTCAATTTCGGCATTTACCTCTGGCACTTCGTGCAAGGCATGCACACAGGCTTTGGTGAAAAACGACATAAAGCCCAGCTTGACGCCGTGCTTTTTCAGGAACTGGTCTTTGTAGGTTGAGCGCAGGTCCATGATTGCCGACATATCCACCTCGTTATAAGTGGTCAGCATGGCAGCAGTATTCTGCGCTTCTTTTAATCGCCGCGCGATGGTTTGGCGCAGGCGGGTCATTTTCACCCGTTCCTCGCGGCTGGCATCATCGGCTGAAACCGGTGCGCGCGGGGCGGCGGCTGGTGCCGGAGCAGGTGCGGCTGCTTTTGCTACGTCTTCTTTCATGATGCGACCATCACGGCCCGACCCCTGCACAGTTGCGGGATCAATGCCTTTTTCAGCCATGATTTTCTTGGCAGACGGCGCGTCTTCGACATCTTTCGCTGCCGTTGATGCAGCGGCGGGTGCCTCCGTTTTGGCAGGCGCTTTGGCTGGGGCCGCTGCTTTGGCTGCTGCGCCATCGCCTTCAACAAGGGTGGCCAACAGGGCATCCACCCCGACGGTTTCGCCTTCGGCTGCGATGATTTCACCCATTACGCCAGCAATGGGCGAGGGCACCTCGACGGTTACCTTGTCGGTTTCCAGTTCGCACAGCATTTCATCCACCGCCACGGCGTCGCCGGGGGCTTTGAACCATGTGGCTACGGTGGCTTCGGTTACGGATTCGCCAAGGGTTGGCACACGAATATCGGTCATTGGTCTAGTCCTTTGTCAATCAACAGCGCATCATTTACGAGGGCCTGTTGTTGTTGTTTATGTTGTTTGGCGGAGCCGGTAGCAGGCGAGGCAGAGGCCGGACGGCCGGCATATTCGGGGCGTTTGCATTTGGCATCAATGCGGCTTAGCACCCATTCGATATTGGGTTCGATAAATGTCCAGGCGCCCTGGTTTTTTGGTTCTTCCTGACACCAGACAATATCGGCATTGCTAAACCGTTTCAGTTCCTTGACCATCGAAATCGCAGGGAAAGGATAAAACTGTTCCAGCCGCATCAGATAAACATCGTTTATGCCGCGCGCATCCCGTTCAGCCAGCAGGTCATAATAAACCTTGCCCGAACAGATCACCACGCGGCGGATATCTTTGTCTTTGGCCAGTTTGGTGTCCGAGCTGCCTTTTTGCGCATCATCCCACAACACCCGATGAAAGCTGGAACCCTCAGCCAGATCATCCATATCGGAAACCGCCAGTTTGTGGCGCAGCAAGGATTTAGGGGTCATCAGCACCAGCGGTTTGCGGAAGGTCCGGTGCATTTGGCGGCGCAAAATGTGGAAGTAATTCGCCGGCGTGGTGCAATTGGCCACGATCCAGTTATCTTCGCCACACATTTGCAAAAACCGCTCCAACCTTGCTGAGCTGTGTTCCGGCCCCTGGCCTTCATAGCCATGCGGTAGCAACATCACGAGGCCCGACATCCGCAGCCATTTGCGCTCGCCGCTGGAAATAAACTGGTCGATCATAATCTGTGCGCCATTGGCAAAATCGCCAAACTGGGCCTCCCACAGGGTCAGCGTGTCGGGCTCGGCAAGGGTATAGCCGTATTCAAAGCCCAGCACTGCATATTCCGACAGCATCGAATCGATTACCTCGTAAGGGGCTTGTCCGGCCTGAATATGGTTCAGGGGCAAATACCGCTGTTCGGTTTCCTGATCAATAATACCGGAATGGCGCTGTGAAAACGTACCACGGGTGCAATCCTGCCCCGATAGACGCACCGGGTGACCCTCTTGCAGCAAGGTGCCAAAGGCCAGTGCCTCGGCGGTGGCCCAATCAATGCCTTTGCCGGTTTCGATCATTTTCTTTTTGCTTTCCAGCAGCCGTGCCACGGTTTTGTGGGGTTTATAGCCATCAGGCAGCTTTGAGAGTGCTGCGCCGACTTCTTTCAGGCGCGCCACATCAACGGCGGTTTGGCCGCGTTGATAATCGTCGGTTTTACGCCGCATTTTTGACCAGCGCCCGTCCAGCCAGTCGGCTTTGTTGGGTTTATAATTGGTGCCGATTTCAAATTCATCGGCCAGATAGGCCTGAAATTTGGTTTTGATGGCGTCAATCTCGCCCTCGGGGATCAGCCCGTCGCGGATCAAGCGTTCGGTATAAAGCTGAAGCGTGGTTTTTTGCTTTTTGATGGCGGTATACATTTGTGGCTGGGTGAACATGGGTTCGTCACCCTCGTTATGGCCAAAGCGTCTGTAACAGAAAATATCCAGCACTACGTCTTTGTGGAATTTCTGGCGGAATTCGGTGGCGACCTTGGCGGCGTGCACCACTGCCTCGGGGTCATCCCCGTTCACATGGAAAATCGGTGCTTCGACCATCAATGCAATATCGGTAGGATAAGGCGAGGAGCGGGAATTATGTGGCGAGGTGGTGAAACCGATCTGGTTATTGACCACAATATGCATGGTGCCGCCGGTTTTATGGCCGCGCAGCCCCGACAGGCCGAAACATTCCGAAATCACGCCTTGGCCAGCAAATGCGGCATCGCCGTGCAGCAATACCGGCAAAACCCGCATGCGTTCCGTGTCGTTTTTCTGTTCCTGCTTGGCGCGGGCTTTGCCCAGCACCACGGGGTTTACCGCCTCCAGATGCGAAGGGTTGGCCGTAAGGGATAAATGCACCGAATGCCCGTCAAATTCACGGTCCGAACTGGCGCCAAGATGGTATTTCACATCGCCTGAACCCTCAACACTGTCGGGCTTGCTGGAACCGCCCTGAAATTCGTTGAAAATGGCGCGATAGGGTTTGCCCATCACATTGGCCAGCACCGATAAACGCCCGCGATGGGGCATGCCGATGATGATTTCCTCAACCCCCAAAGCACCGCCGCGTTTGATGATTTGTTCCATGGCCGGAATCAGGCTTTCGCCGCCATCAAGGCCGAACCGTTTGGTGCCCATATATTTGACATGCAGGTATTTCTCAAACCCTTCGGCCTCGACAAGTTTGTTCAAAATGGCTTTGCGGCCCTCGCGGGTGAACTGGATTTCCTTGCCAAAGCCTTCAATCCGTTCTTTTAGCCAGCCCGCCTGTTCGGCATTGGCGATATGCATGTATTGCAACGCAAAAGTGCCACAATAGGTGCGTTTTACAATATCGACAATTTCCCGCATTGAGGCGGTTTGCATGCCCAATACATTATCAAGCAGAATCGGCCGGTCCATATCGGCTTCCGAAAACCCATAGGTTTTCGGGTCAAGTTCCGGTTGCGGTTTGGGCGGGTCAAGGCGCAGCGGGTCAAGATCAGCCGCCAGATGGCCGCGAATACGATAAGCGCGGATCAGCATTAACGCGCGCAAGCTGTCCAGCACTGCCTGTTTTAGCCCTGCTTCGGTTAGCGTAACACCTGATTTACCTGCCTGTGCTTTGACCTTGCCTGCGATGGCATCGGGGTCGGTGGCCCATTGGCCATCCAGCGCTGCGGTCAGGTCATCATGGGGGATTTCCGGCCAGTCGCTGCGCGCCCAGCTTGGCCCGGCGGCCTCGGCTTTGGCGGCCAGGCCATCCTCGTTTAATCCGGCAAAATATTTCTGCCAGCTTGCATCCACGCTATCGGGGTTTTCGGCATAGCGCGCCTGAAGCTGTTCGACATATTCAAGGTTATGGCCTTGCAGGAAAGATTCTGAATGGAACTGGTCATTGGTCGGATGTTCGGTCATTGGGGGACCTCGTTTGGTTTGGATGGGCTAAAATAAAGGGCTTGGGCTGTTTTTACGGGTGATCGGGATAGTCGCAATGTTCAAAAACCCAGTCGGAGCGGCGGCGCACAACGTCGATACAGGCTTGGTTATAATAATCGGCAACCGCGTAATCCTTTCGGGTTTCGTGGGTGGATTTAACATGGGGCATGGCGTTGATATTCACCGCGATCTTCAGGTCTTTGGCCAGCTCGGTCAGGTCGGATTTCAGGGTTTCGAAACGCAAGCTGCGGTCGATGATAAATTCACCCTTGATCAAGGCATTATGCTTGTCGGTTTTCCATTTTTCCGCCAGAATAAATTCCTGAAACTTTTGCCGCAATTCAGCAAAGGTTCCGGCCTTTGTGGTCTCCGGTTTTCTAAGCCAGTGAAACGCTGAAACACAGCGGTCAAACGGATTGCGAACCGTGGTGATTTTAAGATAGCGCGCAAACCGCTCCACCCCCAGATCATCGCGGATTTCTTTGGCAGATTTATGATTATACCACATGCCTTTTTCCAGCGCCGGTTGCGGGGGCAATTCAATTGGCCATATTCTGCTGCCGATAATGCCTTGTTCCGACATCAGGGCCGGGGTTTTTTCAACCGCCACATGGCCATCCGGCGCGCAAGCATGTTCCAAGGCCATCTCAACACTGGTGCCAGCGGTTTTGCTGGTTTTTATAAAGATGAACCTATGGGGATAGCTGACAAGGACCATTTAGGCGATCTCCTTAACGGAGATCGCACAAAGCAAAATTTTGCACGCCGGAGTCACTTTTTACCCTATCGCTTTCAGCACAGCCTTGCCCAGATCAGCGGGGCTTTCAGCCACCACAAATCCGGCGGCTTGCATGGCTTCGATTTTGTCTTCGGCACCACCTTTGCCACCTGCCACGATCGCGCCCGCATGGCCCATGCGCCGGCCCGGAGGCGCTGTGCGACCGGCAATAAAGCCGGCAATGGGTTTGGAGCGACCGCGTTTGCGCTCGTCAATGATAAATTGCGCGGCTTCTTCCTCGGCTGAACCGCCGATTTCACCGATCATGATGATCGATTGGGTTTCGTCATCCGCCAGCAGTAATTCCAAGGCATCAATATGTTCAAAGCCTTTAATCGGGTCGCCGCCAATGCCGATGCAGGTCGATTGGCCAAGGCCAGCATCGGTGGTTTGTTTCACCGCTTCATAGGTCAGGGTGCCGGAACGCGAGATCACGCCCACAGAGCCGCGTTTATGAATATGCCCCGGCATAATGCCGATTTTGCAAGCATCCGGCGTGATCACGCCCGGGCAATTTGGCCCGATCAGGATGGATTTTGAACCCTCAAGCGCGCGCTTGACCTTCATCATATCCAGCACCGGAATGCCCTCGGTAATACAGACAATCAGTGCCAGTTCGGCGTCAATCGCCTCAAGTATCGCATCGGCAGCAAACGGTGGCGGCACATAAATCGCGGTGGCGTTGGCTTGGGTTACATGCGCGGCCTCGGCCACGGTGTTGAAAATTGGCAAGCCGATATGGGTCTGCCCGCCCTTGCCGGGGGTGACCCCGCCAACCATTTTTGTGCCATAGGCAATGGCTTGTTCAGAATGGAACGTGCCCTGAGAGCCGGTAAGCCCTTGGCAAATTACCTTGGTGTTTTCGTCTACGAGTACGGCCATGTGTCAGGCTCCTATTGGGTTATGTCGATGAATATGGCCATGCGGTGAAATCCTGCGGATTGGCCGGTGGCGGAAAGGGTTTCGATGCTGGCATTCGGGTTGCTGGCGTTGAATTCTGCTTGAAAAGCGTCGCGCGCGGCTTCGAGCATGGGTTGCACGGTTTCAATTGGTGCATCGCTGTAAAACACCACCGAACATTGCAATTTCCCTGAATCGGCGGTCAGAACCTTACCGGAAAAATTCAAAGTCTGGTGATAGATGGTTCCGGTGCGTTCATTGCGTAAAAACAGGCCGGAGTTCAGCATTTGTGATTCTGCGTTGGCAAAATCGGGCAGGGTATCAAGGCAAATGGTGCGAAACAGGCCCGGCACCACGGCCGGATCCGGCGACTGCGCGCCGGGGCCGACCTCTTGGGCTTGGGAGAGGGTGGCCAGACAGACAAATAAAGCCGATAGAATTTTCATGATGCCAGTCTTTCATTTTGTATCATGACATGATACATTGAGCCATGATCAGATCGATTCGCGACAAGCGCGTTCAGCAGATTTTGGATGGCAAGTTGCCAAAACGCTTTCCGCCGGATTTGTTGCGGGCGGTTGAGCGCAGGTTGAAAATGTTGCAACAGGCGCGCGCTTTGCAAGATTTGCGCAGTCCGCCGTCGAATAGATTGGAAGCATTGCGAGGTGACCGAGATGGCTGGCATTCCATTCGGATCAACCGGCAATGGCGTATTTGTTTTCGATGGGTTGATAACGCAGCGGAAGATGTTGAAATAGTGGATTACCACTGAGGAGGAAAAATGGAGATCAGATTTGCAAACCCCATCCACCCCGGCGAGATGCTGCGGGAAGAATTTTTGGACCCTCTGGGCCTGAGTGCCGGAAAGCTGGCCAAGGCGTTGAAAGTGCCGCGCACCCGTATTGAGCGGTTGCTGCGCGAGGAAACCGCGCTGAGCATAGACACGGCCGTGCGGTTGGCACGGTATTTCGGCATGTCCGATGGGTTTTGGCTTGGGCTGCAAAGCAGCTATGAACTGGATTGCCTGCATGCCGACAAAAAACGCCTTGCCGCTCTGGACGAGATTGAACCGCTGGAACGGACGGATTTGGGGAAGGCGGCCTGAAGGCGAAACACCAAAGCGATTTGCTGCGGGTACTAGCCCTTGGCAAATTACCTTGGTGTTTTCGTCTACGAGTACGGCCATGTTAGGCCCCTTCTTTTAGTAAATCCGCGCAAAACGACTCAGCTTTTAGGACTTCTAGAAATATTTCGTCGTTTTTTAAGTATGGGTGATGTTGGGATAGCCAATTGAGGTCCATAAAATTCGCTAAATTTGGATGTCCCGGCTCCAAGTCTTCGATTTCCCCCCAAAAAAAATCCTCGAAGCAACGGACGTTTTTTCGAGAAGATATAAGAAAATTCAATATTGGATACCCATCGGAGTCTTTGTCAGGGCCAAGGACCATTGAGGGTGCAGGTGAAACCCGAACAAGACCATATTGGGGCTTCACTTTACGTTCTACGAAGTCGCGAACCTTATCAATAAATTGGTCGAGAAGCACTCCAACTGATCGCTCGTCAGATTGGGCACCAAACATGAGTCCATCTTTATTCGGCAATCCACCCGCGCCTCCCAAAACATGCAATGTCTGCAAGTGAGTGCATATTTGGAGAACATTCCACAGATCTATCTTAAGTTTCCCGCCTTGGTATCCAATGTTTATCCCCTTAAGGCGACTGACTTCTTTGGCAATCTCTGCAAGCCTTCTTACCGTGAACGATAGTTCGTTAAGTATATCGCTGCATTCGTCCCAGTAAATTTCTTTCGTATAGCGATCGTTGGAGGTATCAAGGTTTTCGAGCTTTTTAAGGTGATTCAGCGCGCGCGCTCTCAGCCGACGCTCTGTTCGGTCCTCAGCACCCAAAAACCTAGTTACAACGAATTTCTCGACCTGTATCACGATCTACCCCTTAACCGCCTTAACAATCTTCGCAGCAGCATCACCCAGATCATCGGCTGCAATCACGCCAAGACCTGAATTGTTGATGATTTCTTTTCCCTTCTCAACATTCGTGCCTTCAAGCCGCACCACAAGCGGGACTTTCAGGCCGACTTCTTTTACAGCTGCAACCACGCCCTCAGCAATAACATCGCAGCGCATGATGCCGCCGAAGATGTTCACAAGGATGCCTTTGACATTGGGGTCAGAGGTAATAATCTTGAAGGCCTCGGTGACTTTTTCAGTGGTGGCACCGCCGCCAACATCCAAGAAATTCGCGGGGGCAGAGCCATATAGTTTGATGATGTCCATCGTCGCCATGGCCAGGCCCGCGCCGTTAACCATGCAGCCGATCTCGCCATCCAATGAAATATAATTCAGATCGAATTTCGAGGCCGCCAGTTCTTTGGGGTCTTCCTCGGATTCATCGCGCAGGGCCATGATTTCCGGCTGGCGATACAGCGCGTTGCTATCAAAGCTCATTTTGGCATCCAGACAAACCAGATCACCGGCTTTGGTGGTGATCAGGGGGTTGATCTCCAGCATCTCGCAATCTTTTTCAACAAACATTTTGAACAGGGTGTTGATCAGCTGCACACATTGTTTAACCTGCTTGCCCTCCAGCCCCAGCGCAAATGCCACGCGGCGACCATGGAAACCGGAAATGCCGGAGGCTGGGTCAACGGAGAAGCTCAGGATTTTTTCGGGGGTTTCAGCGGCGACGGTTTCGATATCCATGCCGCCTTCGGTCGAGACAACAAACGAAACGCGCGAAGTTACGCGGTCTACCAAAAGGGCCAGATATAATTCGCGGTCAATATCGGCGCCGTCCTCGATAAACACACGGTTCACAACCTTGCCATCAGGGCCGGATTGATGGGTGACCAACGTGCGACCCAGCATTTTCTGGGCTTCTTCAGCGGCTTCGGAAACCGATTTGCAAATCCGAACCCCACCGGCAGAGCCAGCCTCGGGTTCCAGAAAATGACCCTTGCCGCGCCCGCCTGCATGGATTTGGGCTTTGACAACCCAGACCGGGCCATCAAGTTCGCCCGCAGCGGTTTTGGCGTCTTCGGCCTTAAGCACCGGTCGCCCGTCTGAAATCGGAGCGCCATATTCGCCCAAAAGTTTTTTCGCCTGATATTCGTGGATGTTCATGGCATCTGTCCCTTATTGTTCAATTTCAGCGTTTTGCGCGTGAAAACGTAAATATTCCGTTCAATTACGGATAATAAGACATGATTCTTGGGTGACGCCAAGTGTTTTGACAGAGTGTCGCAGGATTAAATTGTGATTAATCTGTTTTGTGATCACACGATTTTCAGGTGTGATCACAAATGATGATTTTAGTTCAGCATAAAGGAAAATCCGATGGAATTTCCCGAAACCAGACGGTTAAACGCGTTTATACTTTCCGAAGTCGCAATCGGGCCGCGTTCCATATAGGGCAACAGGCCCGAACCCTGAATCCATGTGACAATATCCACCGGTGGCGGGTCCATAAACATGGCTTTGACATTGATGCCGGCCCCCGGCGAGACCCGCCAATGGTTGATCAGCAGATCGCCGTTCAAAATGGCCTCGGCATCCGCAAGAATGGCTTGCCATGCCACACCGGTGCCGACGGGCATATCAATGCCAAGCGCAGATTGCTGGTTCTCGTTGGGAATCCATTCCAGCGTATTATCATCTTCCAGCGCCAGATCAGCCCAGAACACCTTGTTTTCAGCGATCATGTTCAGAAAGTGCGCATGGGCGGCGCGGGTGCGTGTGGCATCGGGTTGCATGTTTAAGGCGCCATAAACCATGGCAAACTGGTCAAGCCAGTTAACCTCGTTTTGGCTAACAAAATTATTCCGGACCAAAGCCGAGCCACGCAATTGTTCCATAGCGTTGACGGATTGCATCACGGTTTCAATCGCTTTGGTCGGGTCAAAGGCGATTACCATCTCAGAAATGCCGGAAATCAGGTGGGTATAGGCGGTCAGCCAAGCCACATCTGCGGTGTCGAATTGCACCTTGATGTTTTGCGGCAAATCACCGAATTCACCTATTTGGCGCTGGGTCATTACCGCACCAGCACCGATATCCATAATGCTCTCACCTGCATCACGGTTGCCGTTCATATTTACGTCAAACCACAGGTCAGACAGATTGATGCGCAGGGCTACATCCCCATTGACCGCCGCCAATGCCAGTCGGCTGGCTTCCATATCATCCAGCAATCCGGCAAACAAAGTGGTTATCAGTTCGGGTGGAAAGGGTTCTGCATCGGGGTTTGGTGCCACGGTTAGGCGCAAAACCGGCATATCCAAATCATCCAGCGTGGCATTGTGCTGCCATCGCAGTTGCAGGGTTTTTTCAATGCCGCGCAGAAAATGCACCGCACCCAGCGCAAAATTCTGATCGTCGGTTCTGGCGGGCATTTCCATAAGCCGCGATTGGGTCATGGACAGGGTTTCATTGGCAATAAAAGGGTTGGTTTGCGCCTGTGAAATACTGGCGGTTAACAAAAGGGGCAGTATCAATCGGAATTTCATTATCTTTCCTCCAAATTTATGAACGATGTTCAAGAAATAGGATTTATCAGAGATAATGCAAGCTTTTGGAAAAATTTCTGCGGATGACGTAGCGTCCGCCGAGCGCAGCGAGGCCACCGCCCGAGTGTTAGCGGCCCATTGCGCCAGCAAGGGTGTCGCTGACAGAGGGCAGTTTTTTGCACGGAGCGCTCCCGTAGAACGCAGCCTTTTATGTGCTTGCGCACAAAAAAGACCACGCCCTTACGGGCATGGCCTCGCTTCGCTCGGCTTTGGATCGTGCTTTAGGCCAGTGATCCGTCAATGGCGATACAGGCGTCTACAAGGCCTTTGACCGCATCGACCGATTTATCAAACATGGCTTGTTCATCTGCATTCAGTTTGATTTCAACAATTTTTTCAATGCCGCCAGCGCCAATAATGGTCGGCACGCCAACATAGGTGTTTTTCAACCCGTATGCGTCCTCAACATGCGCCGCACAGGGCAACAGGCGTTTTTGATCGTTCAGGAAGGCTTCGGCCATTTGAATTGCCGATGCAGCCGGTGCGTAAAACGCTGAGCCGGTTTTGAGCAAGCCAACGATTTCTGCGCCGCCATCACGAGTACGCTGGATAATGGCGTCCAACCTATCCTGCGTGGTCCAGCCCATTTCCACGAGGTCCGGCAAAGGAATGCCTGCAACCGTAGAATAACGCGCCAAAGGCACCATGGTATCGCCGTGGCCACCCAGCACAAATGCGGTGACGTCTTTGACCGAAACCTCGAATTCATCGGCCAGAAAATGCCGGAAACGCGCGGAATCAAGAATGCCCGCCATGCCGC
>JAKITE010000071.1 GCA_021648225.1 Paracoccaceae bacterium | reverse complement strand
GCCCCGGCGCGCCGGCAATTGATGCGCCGATAAAGGATGGCTGGCTGCTGGGGCAGCTTGGTGACCGGTTTCAGGTATTGGCGATCGGTTTGCAGGTTGACCCCGTTGACGAGGTTGAGGTTCTGCATATCGACCCAAGCGCATCGCCTGAATTTACCGCGCGTTATCTGGGAGATCAACCATGTGCCATTTACCTGCTGCGCCCTGATCAGCATATCGCGGCGCGCTGGCTGGAATATAACCCCAAAGCCATTGAAAACGCCCTGAAAACCGCCATAGGGAAAGGATAAACCAATGTTGAATACCAGCCCGAATATCCCCGACCCTGACGGGTTTTTTGCTGAATTACTGGCGCTGCACGACGGTAAATCAAAAGCCCAAAGCGATGCGCTGAATGCCAAGATAATTTTGATTCTGGCCAATCATATCGGCGATCAAACGGTACTTAGCGCCGCGCTGAAAGCCGCCATTTCCCAACAAGGAGACCTGACATGAAGATCGAGCAAATCCACCATGTGGCCTATCGCTGCAAAGATGCCAAAGAAACCGTTGAATGGTATACTAAAAATCTGAACATGGATTTTGTTCTGGCGATTGCCGAAAACAACGTGCCCTCCACCGGTGCACCCGACCCTTATATGCATGTGTTTCTGGATGCGGGCATGGGCAATGTTCTGGCGTTTTTCGAGCTACCGACCCAGCCCGAAATGGGCCGCGATTTGAACACGCCAATCTGGGTGCAGCATCTGGCATTCAAGGTCAAAGACCGCGAAACATTGATTGAATTCAAGGAAACACTGGAGGCCAACGGCATTGATGTTCTGGGCATTACGGATCATTCGATTTTCCATTCAATCTATTTCTTTGACCCCAACGGCCACCGCATTGAACTCGCCTGCCCCGACCCTGACGAGGATGCCATGCTGGAAAAGCTGGATGCGGTGAAATGGGACATGCTGGAGGAATGGTCGCGCACCAAAAAAGCCCCCCGCCACGCCGACTGGATGCATAAAAAAGCCCTGAAAGACGTATGAGGAAAAACGCGGCCAACACAGGCCGCGTTTTTATATTTTGGCGCGATTATCCCGCTGCACATTTGCCTGCAACGCCGCAGGCAAAGGCAACAGCACGCCATTATCGCGCAGCCTTTCCACCCGAATGCCCGCGCCGCTGGCGGTTTCCATACCAACGGGCCGCGCCGGTGCCATGCCCAGCGATTGCAAATAGGTTTTTGGGTCAAACGTTGCATAATCGGCCTGCGCCAGATTGCCCAAATGCGCGGCCAGCATACGTGCCACAATCGGCGCGGCGGCGCTGGTGCCGTTCAGGGATGACCCCGTATCGCTATAGCTGCCCGAGGCGCGGATATTCGCCACAAAACGCGAATTTTCAGCCATAGCCATCACCATCGGGGCTTGCTCATTGCCGATATTATCGGCACCGGAATAGATCGCGGCACGGGGTAAATCCCAACGATAGGCACCGACGCTGATAGCATCCATTTCCGGCCCGTCGCCCTTTTTTGTGCCACCGTTTTTGCGGCGCAGCATTGAATTGGTGGCAAGGCCGGAAATCGCGCCATTTCGCGAAATTACGCTGGCCCGGTTGGCCAGATCATCCACGGCTCTGTCGCCTGTCCAGTCAAAAACCGAGGCCGTATAGCTGTCTGAGCCACGGTAATCATCATCAAAATAGGCTTGACGGCCATTGCTGGCAAAACCCGATACCGGCGTATCGCGCAATATCCATGCCTGTAATTTGGCAGTGCTGCCTTGGGCAGTTGTCGTAATCTGCCAAAGCCCTGCTTCCGCTGCGGGTCGGTTTGGGGCCCATGATCGGGTTGGCGCAAAGGCAATTACCAGCCGCCAAAACAGCGCGTCTGGCTGGCCAGAGGCAAGCATCGGCGCATCCAGCGTTACCCTGCAAACCGGCGCGCTCGGATCATCGGCCAGAATATGCGCGTCAAAATCAGGTGGATTTTGAGCATCAAACCCGTTGAAAGAAATGGCCTCGACCATGCCCGACGGGGCTGTGATTGTAAGCCCGGCCGACAGGCTGGATTCAGGCAACCATATTTCCAGAAAACTGGCTGTGGTGTCTTCGGGTTGCAAACGCATCGCCAGATCAAGCGGGCCAGTATCAGTGGCAATCGCATGTAATTGCAGGATATTTTCATTACCTGCAGAAATCACCCGCACCACTGGCGGCACTGCGTTTTTGCCGAATGTTTTCTTCATATCCTTGCGATATTTTATTGCCAAAGCCCGCAAAGCCCGTTCCAGAAATTGCTGACCATTACGCGCGCCGCCGGTCAGGCCAAAGCTGATATTCAGCACCACCGGAATGGGGGTCAGGTAATGGGCGGACATGGCGCGGGCGCGATCAAACACATAGATCGCGGCGTGATGCAGGGCGGAAACCAGCCCCGCGCCAGAGGTATCCATTACTGAAAAAGCCGGCATTTGCACGGTGATCAGACGGGTGTTTAGCGTGCTGGTATCGTCGCGCGCCGCCCCCGCTGCCAGATCGGCGATCTGGGTGCCGTGATTGCTGGCATTGGCAAAAACATCGGGCATATAGGGCTGATTTGGGCCATTGGAAAACCCGTGCTGGCGCAGTAATTCACGCTCAGGCGTGCCGGTATCCATGGCATTTGTTATCTGCACGCCGGTCATTTCACAGCCAAAAGGCACCGTGGCACCGTTTTGCGGGGCGGGGCCGTCTTGGGCCCATGCATATTCAATACGCGAGGCCTGGCCCTCGGGCCGGAACCGCCGGTTAAACACATTTACGCCATCATCAATGATGCCGATAATAACCAGCTTTTCACTGTCCAGCCCGTTATCCGCAGGCATATGCGCCGGAACCTGAACCGCGCTAGATGGCACCGAACTGGCGGCAATTGGCAGCAGGCTGATCATGTCGAACTTGGCATTCGAGGCCGCGCCGCCGCCCAAATTAACCGGTTTGGGTCGGCTGGCTTTGGTCAGCTTTTTGCTGCGCACAACATAATTGAAATCTTGCGGATCTTGTTTTTCAATCAGCGCCGAGGCACGAAAATCCGCACCGCCATTAAGCAGCCATTGCGAAAACGCATCGCGCAGATATAGCGTTTTTTGCCCCGAGACAATTGTATCCGGGCTTGGGTCAATTTGCCAGTTTGCCATGGTTTAATTCCATTCCGAACCGGCCTGATCCCACAGCCATGCCAGCGGCGCGCTGGTAAAGCTGTTGGCGGCTGGCAGGTTTTGCGGGCCATTGCTGGTCACCCCTGCCATCGCCGTCAGATCAATCGCCATCGGGTCCGCGCCCGATGCCAGTTCCAGCTGTTCGGGCTGGAACAATTCGGCGCCAAGGCCCTCGCCGTTAAAATTGACATCCTCAAAACCGGCATTACCCATGGCGCGGTTGACCAGATATTTGCCCAGTTGCACGCCAAGCGTGGCTCCGGCGATGGAATCGACCGGAAAATGCACACCAGCCACGGTGCGATTTTGCGAAATGCGCCCCGCGACGCGCAACAGCATATTGGTTAGATGCGGGGTTGGATTGCCTTGCTGGTCTTTGGAATTTGCCTCCAGCAATTTAGCCAGCACCGTGGCGACAATATGGGTTTCGGTGGCATGGCCGCTGGGCAATGCTCCGTGGCCGGGGGTGGGAATAATCGGCTGAACCTGCGCCGAATAGGCATCGGGGCGTTTGCAGGCAAGCCCGTGTTTAACATGCAAAACCACCCGCGAGGCCACAGTTTGAACCACTTCCAGCAATTCATGGGTATAGCGTTTTTTGCTGGGGCTTATTCCGGCCACCGCTGAAAAATAGGGCAAATACCCCCCCGCCTGGGTCAGGATTTCACCGGCGCGGTCACCGCGCAAATCTGCATAGCTGCGAAGATGTTCAAGCTGTGCGGAGAAATCTGCCGGAAGCGGACGACGCAAGCCAACCAAACGGTATAATTTGCAATCAACCACCGCATCGCCGGCGGTGGCGGTATCTTCGACATGTTTGTGAAAAACCGAAACCTGCGGTCCGGTTTGACCATCCGCCCGCCCGATGCCAATACGCGACATCAGTTCGGATGTAATCACATCGACCCGCACCATTTGCGACCATTCGGCCAGATTATCGGATTCATGCACATCCAGCGGGTCAGGCGACATGTGGTCGCCGATCCACGGGCCCATGATGCCATCCCACGAGGTTAAAATGCCGCTGGTTGTGCCCCCGTCATAAATGCCTGCAGCGGGTGCGCCCCCAATCGCAGCAGTGGCAGCAGTGGCAGCAGTAGCTGCCGTCGCGGCGGTGGCCGCTGTAGCGGCAGTGGCAGCAGTTGCGGCGGTTGCGGCGGTTGCAGCGGTATTTGCGGATAGTTTTACCATTTATGAATTCCTTTGGGTTGGGTTATTTTTGCGGAAGGCCAGCACTTGCAAGGGCATTTGCCCAATCGGTGCCAATGGGCAAATGCCCTGCGGGATGGGATGCAAGATAGCTTTGCACTGTCAGGTTTGGTTCGAGTTGACGAAGGGTTTTAACGGTTATGCGGGCTGCGTCGCCATGGCCCGACAGCATTTGGGCAATGGCCAGAACCCGATAAGACGACGTATGGCGGGGATTGGCCTTTATGGATTTTTCCACCAGTTCTTTTGAGGTATTAAAGTCTCCGGCAACCAGATGCGCCAGAGACGTCATGACATCGTAAAAATAGCCATGCGGATCAATTGGCGACAAGCGTCTTGCCTTGGTGGCAAATTTCACCGCTGCATCGCCATTACCCTGAAACGAATTCAGCCGCGAATACATCAGCCATGCCAACCCGTGATTCGGGTCTATTTCCGTGGCCGATTGAAACCGCGATAAGGCAAGGCTGCTATCTTCGCTTCGGTCGCCTTGAATCATGCCGTCAATGGTCAGGGATGTGGCACATTCGGGGTTTATATCCAGCGCGCGGGCCGTGTTGTCAGCGGCGATCTGGCTGTCTTTGGGCACGTCAATGCTCCAGCCCTGCGCAATTGACAGAATATACCATTTGGCCAGCCAAGCGTGCAGTTTTGAATGACCGGGCAGGCGCGAAATCAACTCTTCCAGATTATCGCGTGACCGGGCAAAACTGGCCAGATGATGCTGGTGCATACCGGATATCGAGGCCATGAACAACGCATGCGCCGCCACTTGTGGCAAGGGTGCCGAACGGGCAATTTCGACCGATGCGCGCAAAACTTCTTGGCCGCATTGCCGCGCGATACGTGCGACAAGTTCGCTATCGCCATTCAGAATATCAGCTACCGACCCTTGGAATTCTTCGGTCCATAATATTCGCCCCGTGCTGGTTTGAATAAAATCCGCATCCAGCCGGTATTGGCCATCGGTAACCCGCACATTGCCGCCAATCGCATAATCGGCGTTCAAGCGGGATTTTAACTGGGTCAGGTCAAGCCTCGGGCCAGCCAGCTGCCGGCTGGACATATGCGAGATCACATCCAGAAACCGCGAGCGGGACAAAGCCCGCGCCACATCCATGGCGACCAGATCGCCAAAATGGTTTTCCTGTGCATTGCTGGCAACCGAGGTGAAAGGCAATATCGCCACACAAGGGGAAACCGCCAATCTGGTGTCGGAATCTATTAGCAAGGATTTTTGTTGATCCGCTATGCGGCGATCTCTGAGCCAATTGACAAATCTGGGTTCCTCGACCCTTAGCCCGACCAGAAACACTCCGTTTTCGGGTTGGCTGGTTAGGGTGACATTTTCAAGAACCAGCCGAATGTCGGTATTATTGGCATCAATGATTTTATCAAAATCCGCGCCCAGAACCTTGCGCAAATCAGATAAAGACCGGCGCAGGCTTTGCCGCCCGAGTTCGGCACCGGACCGATCCCATAAATGTTCCTGAATCCAGTTTCTGGAATGCACCCCGTTAACCGCCACCGCCAACATACCAATCAAGGCGCGGTGCTTGGCGCCGGTAATATTTACCGACCGGCCATTGCTCCAACGGCAATCAAAGGCGCCATATAGGCAAAGTTCCAGTGTGATGCCTATTTTCATGCCCTACCTTGGTTACAAATTACCCCTTGTGGTTGTATATTAAGGAAAAATTAGGATTTGGAAAGCATATTCACGCTTTTCTCACGCGAAACCCAAATATAACTGCCCTAAGGTTAGATAACACAAATTTCGACCGCCATCACCCGCCATCAAAGGTGCAACCCTATGAAACTAGTTGAGAAAAAAAGGATCCCAATTCGCGATCTTTCCGATTTCTGCGGAAACTGGGAGGAGCTGAAAAAAACCGTAAGCGATGCGGATTTGGCGGATCTTGGCATTCCCGAAGACATGTTCAGAACCATCGTCTGGATGCGACGGTTAACTGAAATAACCTGTATTTTTCCTCCTCCCTATCCGGTTGATCCGGCTGAGGACGTAATTCCAGCGGAGTAGCCGCCAAATTATTTTGTTGGAATATTGGCTTGGGTGACGTTAGTTGCCCAAGCCATGCTTTTTTATAAGCCCCGAAACCCGGGCGGCGCGACTGGCCAGCACTTGGTAATCTTCGCGTTTAGACCACCAAAACCCTTTGATGCCCAACGCGGCGCGGTCTTGTTCCGACAAGGCCGCAATTGCCCGTTCTACCGCATGGGAAATTGCCGCAGTGTTTTGGTTTTTACCTGTAATATAAGGTAGTCCGGGCGCTGGGCGGGTGGTGGCAAACATTCGAACATGTCGGGTATCATTTTGAAATTGCTCCAGATATCGCCACGAAACTGCATCAATTGCGGCAATATCCGCCTGCCCCGACGCCACCATTTGCACCGATGCCAGATGGCTGCCCGATGCCACGCAACTGCCAAAAAACTGCATGTCGCCAAACTGTTCGAACAGCGTATCAAAAATGGCAAAAGCTCCCGACTGGCTACCGGTATCATTATAGGCAAACACTGAATTTCGCATTTCCGCAAGCGTCTGGCGAGGGGTGTTTTTTGAAACAATAACAACGCTGTAATATTGACCGGGCTGGTCCGGAATAAGCCCGTAATCCGGTGTGCCCAGCAAAACCGCTTGCCCCGTCAGACCACGAATATAAGGCAGACCACAGGTTTGGCTGAACAGTAAATTGTCGTCGCGCCAAATATCCGCTGCATTTTGATCGCGGGTTAGGGATTGAGGGCATGTAATACCCGATTCGGATAATTCAGCCCGAATCAGCTGCCAGAACCGGTCTGTATTTTCTCGAATTTCGGGAAAATCATACATTTGCAGTGCCGCAATGCCGGTCATTTTGGTTGGGTTCGATTGGATTTGTTCCAGATCGGATGCGGCACCGGGTCTTTGGCTTTGAACAGATAGTTTCGGAAAATCTCGCGGTAATTGGTAAATTGATATCCGTCATTGTCAGTCAGATACTGCGCGCGATCGGCCCTGAATACTTGGGGGATTTTATACCATGCCAGTTCGGGATTTGCATGATGGACCGCGTGTAGATTATTGTTCAGAAACAACAGCGCGAAAAAGCCGCGATCCTCGATAATAACCGACCTTGCGGCGCAATTGTCATGGGCGCGGTGTTCCAGAAATGTGCGGACTTTCAACAGCGAAATGCCACCATAACTGGCCAGAATATAGGCCCATACCGGCATGGAATTCAGGGTTATCAGCCATATAACCATCGGGATTAAACCGACGAAATGCAATAGGTAAGCGTTGATAACACCACGGTTTCCTGCCCTGATTTCCCGCATGTCATCCCGATAAAACAGCACAAAGCTGATCATCGGCCCAACCAGCATACGCCCCGCCAAAGTGTTGTTAACCCTTAGCAACATTTGCGTCAGCGGGCCAAGGGTAACCCAGATTTCAGGGTCCTGAAAATTGGTTTCGGGGTCATCATACGGGTCGGTCAGGTTTGGGTCAAAATGGTGCTGGATATGGGTATCGCGAAACCGCCGATAAGGCAAAAACAACCCGAATGGCACAAAAACCAGCGCCTCGTTGGCGTATTTATTTGCAAAAGGATGGCCGTGTAATACCTCGTGTTGCAGGGAGGAATGCAGCGCCAAAGCCACGGTTAAAACCGGCAGCGACAGCCAAAGCGTTACCATATCGCTGTAAAATGACACCAGAAACACCACCGCTGTGCAGGTGATAATCAGCAGCAAGGTCGGCCATTCGACCGATTTGGGTTTTTGAAAATTATTCATAAGATTCCTTTAATTGTCACCGTGATGCTATCACAAGAAAAAATATCTCAAAAACCAAAAAATGTGTTGATTGATAAAGTTTTCCTTTCTAGGGTTTGTTTATGAAAACGCTCCCTTCCCTAAAAGCGCTTCGCGCATTCGAAGCCTCGGCCCGCACCGGCAGTTTTGCCGCCGCCGCTGATGAGCTAAAAGTTTCTGCGGCGGCGGTTGGGCAGTTGGTGCGCGGCTTGGAAACCCAGATCGGCCATCCGCTTTTCCACCGCTCGCATCGCAATATCACCCCGACCGAGGCCGGTTTGGAGGTGCTGCCGCGCCTTGGCATTGCTTTTGATGAACTCCACGCGATTTCGCGACAAATATCGGGCAATACCGCCAAGGCCCGCCTGACAATTTCTGCCCCTGCCTCGATTGTTTCGGGCTGGTTATCGCATCGTATCGGTGATTTTATGTCGCGGTTTAACATCCATGATATTTCGCTGCGCAGTGATAACGACCCGGTGAATTTTGACCAGAACGGCATTGATATCCGCATGTCTTACGGGCGGTTTCATTACCGCACCCATGATACATCCGAAATTGCCACGGATACCATTTATGCGGCTTGCGCGCCGGAATTTATGGCCAAAAACGCACCGCTGGATCTGGCCAATGCCCCGCTTATCCACACCGATTGGGGGCCGGCATCCGCCAGTTTTCCCACATGGCGCAACTGGTTTGAGGCCGCCAATATCCCGATAGGCAATCAGGCAGATTCGGGCCTGATCGCCGATACTTCCATGGCCGCTATCCGCTTGGCAACCAGTGGGCTGGGGGTCTGTCTTGTGCAAGGGTTGATGCTAAAATCGATGCTTCGCGACCAAAGCCTTATGGTTGCCCACCCGTTATCGCTATCGCGCGGCCAGCCTTATTGCATGACCATCCCGCAGCGCAGCGCCAACCGTCCGGTTGTGCTGCAATTTCGCGACTGGCTGCTGGAAGCCTGCCGAAACGACATCGAAACAAGCAGAAATTTCCCGACCCCCAAAGGAGAAACCCCATGAAAACCGAAACCCGCGTTGTGGTAATTGGCGGCGGCGTTATTGGCGCTTCAGTCTTGTTTCATCTGGCCCGTGCTGGCTGGACTGACGTGATGATGATTGAACGGTCCGAGCTGACATCGGGGTCTTCCTGGCACGCAGCGGGCGGGTTTCACACCCTGAATGGCGACCCGAATATTGCCAAACTTCAGGCCTATACCGTTGGGCTTTATGAGGAGCTGGAAAAAATTTCCGGCCAAGCCTGCGGCTTGCATCTGACCGGCGGCGTGATGATGGCCGACACGCCCGAGCGCATGGATTTTCTGCGTCTGACCCATGCGCGCGGCCGTTGTTCGGGCGTGGATTCAGAATTGATCACCCCGTCCGAGGCCAAAGCAATGTTTCCGCTGATGGACGAAACCAATTTTGTTGGCGCGCTTTGGGATCCGGTTCAGGGCCATCTTGACCCGTCGGGCACCACCCATGCTTATGCAAAATCGGCGCAAAAACTCGGTGCAGAAATTGTATTGCGTAACAAGGTCGAGGAAATCACCCAAGACCCTGACGGCACGTGGAATGTGGTGACCGAACAAGGCACGGTGCGTTGCGAACATGTGGTCAATGCGGCCGGCCTTTGGGCGCGCGAGGTTGGCCGTATGGTTGGCTTGGAATTGCCGATATTGGCCATGGAACACATGTATTTGCTTACAGACGATATGCCAGAAGTCATTGAATTTAATCAAGATAGCGGTCGACAACTGATAAGCGTCATTGATTTCAAAGGCGAGATTTACACACGCCAAGAACGCAATGGCATGTTGCTTGGCACCTATGAAAAGGCCGGTGTGCCCTGGTCTCCGGTCAACACCCCGTGGGATTTTGGCCATGAATTGCTGGAGCCGGATCTGGAACGTATCGCGCCATCCCTAGAAGTCGGATTCAAACATTTCCCGGCATTTGAGCGCGCCGGAATTAAACAGGTAATCAACGGCCCGTTTACCTTTGCGCCCGATGGCAACCCGCTGGTCGGGCCGGTGCAGGGGCTGACCAATTATTGGACTGCATGTGGCGTGATGGCCGGATTTTCCCAAGGTGGCGGCGTTGGGCTGAGCTTGGCAAACTGGATGGTTCATGGCGACCCGGGATTGGATGTTTTTGCCATGGATGTGACCCGTTATGGCGAATGGGCGACCTTGCGTTATACCAGCGCCAAGGTGCGCGAAAACTATTCGCGGCGGTTCTCGATTTCTTATCCGAACGAGGAATTACCAGCGGGCCGACCCCAGCAAACCACCGCGCTTTATGACATAATGACCCGCGAGAACAACGCGGTGATGGGCAATAGCTGGGGGCTGGAAACGCCGCTCTGGTTTGCACCAAAAGGGGTTGAACCTATTGATATTCCATCCTTTCACCGCTCCAACAGTTTTGAACATGTGGGCGCGGAGGTGCGCGGCGTGCGTGGTTCCGTTGGCGTGACCGAAATTTCGAATTTCGCCAAATACGAGATCACCGGCGAGGGTGCCGAGGCGTGGCTTTCCAACCTGATGACCAACACCATGCCAAAAATTGGCCGCTTGGTTTTAACCCCGATGCTGAATGAAAAAGGCAAATTGATCGGCGATTTCACCATTGCCAAAGCTGGTGAGAACCGCTTTCAAATCTGGGGGTCATCCGCCGCGCAGGTCTATCATATGCGCTGGTTTGAACGCCATTTGCCCAAATCCGGCGTTAATATCCACCTGTTCGGCCAGACCATGAGCGGCCTTTCCATCGCCGGACCAAATTCACGCAAATTGCTGCAAAAACTGGTGGATTTTGATGTTTCCAACCAGAATTTCCGCTTTATGGATTACAAGGAAACCCAACTGGCGGGCGCGCCTGTCAAGCTGAACCGGATCACTTATACCGGCGATCTTGGCTATGAAATCTGGATGGAGCCTGCCTATTTGCGCAAGGTATACAGGGAGATTCAGGCCGCTGGGGCCGAATTTGATCTGGTAAATTTCGGAATGCGCGCCCTGCTTTCCATGCGGCTGGAAAAGAATTTCCCGACATGGTTCGCAGAACTGCGGCCGGTTTATGGTCCTTTTGCTGGCGATATGGGCCGCTTTGTGAAACTGTCGAAAAACGCCTTTATCGGGCGGGAAGCAGCGGCGCAGGAACATGCCGACGGGCCAGAGATCAAACGTATCACGCTGGTGATTGACGCCGACACTGCTGATGTGATTTCGGATGAACCGATCTGGGCCAAAACCACCAAACGCTATGACAGCATCCCCGAGACCAGCACCTATGGCGGCACCAAATATGATGCAGACGGAAAACCAACCCAGCGACCGGATGAAAACGGCGATTGGCGGGTGGTTGGCTGGGTGACCTCGGGCGGCTATGGGCATTTTGTTGAAAAATCGCTTGCCCAAGGCTATTTGCCCAGCGAATTGGCCGACCGGACCGAAGTCGGGTTTTTTGAAGTTGAAATCCTTGGCATCCGTTACCCTGCCAGATTGGCACCCGAGCCGCTATTCGATCCCTCCGGCGCGAAAATGAGATCCTAATGGACCAAATCCGCACCCGTCGGCGTCGCCGCACCAATGCAAAACCATCCAAATCGCGCAACCCGAATTACAGCCAGCTCAAACATCCGTTCACACCGCAAAAGGCGTTTTCGGATGACGAGATCAACAATATCCACAACACGGCGTTGCGGGTATTGGAGGAGCTGGGCGTTAAGGTTTTGCTGCCCGAAGCACGGGAGATTTTCGCCAAAGCTGGCGCAAAAATCGTTGACGATATGGTGTTTATTGGCCGTGATATTGTTATCGGAGCGCTGAAAACTGCGCCTAAAAACATCCACCTTCGCTGTGCTAACCCGTTAAAAGAACTGGATTATGTCGAGGGTGCAATGATATTTGGCCCCGGCTCCGGCTGCCCCAATGTTACCGATATGAAACGCGGTCGTCGCCCCGGTGGTCTGGAATCACATATCGAAACCATCAAGCTGTCGCAGCATTATGATGTGATCCATATGATCGGCCAATCGGCAGAACCCCAAGACGTGCCGATCCAGTTTCGCCATTATGATATGGTGCGCGCACAGCTGGAATTTGCCGATAAACACATGCATTTTTTCGCCCGTGGTCGCGGGCAGGTTATGGAAGGGTTTGAAATGGTGCAGCTGGGCCTGAACCTGTCGGATGACGACTTTCAAAACGACCCGTGGATGACCACAATCATCAACACCAACTCGCCGCGACTGCTGGATAATCCGATGGCGCAGGGCATTATTGACTATGCGCGCCATGGGCAATTAACCATTATTACGCCGTTTTGTCTGGCAGGGGCCATGGCGCCGATTACGGTGGCGGGGGCGTTAACCCTGCAACATGCGGAATCTTTGATGGGTATTACCTTGGCGCAAATCACCAAAGCCGGCGCGCCGGTCAGCTATGGCGGTTTTAGTTCCAACGTGGATATGAAATCCGGCGCGCCGGCGTTTGGCACGCCGGAACAGTTCAAAATGCAGCTTGGCGGCGGCCAATTGGCGCGCCTTATCGACCTGCCTTGGCGATCGGCTAGCGGGTCGGCCTCGAACACTGCCGACATGCAAGCGGCCAATGAAAATAACACCGCGCTTTGGGGGTGTTTGATGGCTAATGCTACGTTTACCTTGCATTCAGCGGGCTGGCTGGAGGGCGGTTTGAGCTTTGGCTATGAGAAATTCATTAATGATGTCGAGGTGCTGCAAACCATGGCGGAGCTGTGCCAGAAACCGTTGGGCAATGATGCTGAAATCGGGTTTGATGCCTTGGCAGATGTGGAGCCGGGCGGGCATTTTTTCGCCACCCAACACACGATGGACCGGTATGAAACCGCGTTTTACCAGCCGATTGTTGCGGATCTGCGGAATTTTGGGGCTTGGGAAGAAGCGGGGGCAAAAACCTCGGCAGAGCGGGCCACCGGAATTTGGCAGGGGATTTTGGCTGATTTTCAACCGCCAGCCAATAGTGGCGAAATTGTTGAACGGTTGATGCCCTATATCGAGGCTGGCAAAAAACGCGGCGGCAGCTTTCCGTTGGAATAAAGGCCGGCGAATTTACGCTAGCGGGTTTGCGCATATCCGGTTACCATTTTGCAAATATAGCCGGAGCCACCATGCAAAACCCTGATTTCACGGCTGCCCATGCGGCAGCAAAAACCCTTGATGCCAACGACCCGCTGCGCGAGGTTGCTGATCAGTTTTTGCTGCCCAAGGGCCAGATATATCTGGACGGGAATTCGCTGGGTTGCATGCCAAAAGCAGCGCTGGCGGCGGTTGATGAAACCATGCAAAATGAATGGGCGCGCGACCTGATCACCAGTTGGAACAAGGCAAAATGGTTTGAGTTGCCAACCGCTTATGGTGATATTCTGGCGCCGTTGATTGGTGCAGAAAAGGGCGAGGTGGTGATTTCCGACACCACATCGCTGAACCTTTACAAAGCCGTTTTTGCCGGCCTTTCGCTGCGGCCAGACCGTCATGTTATTGTGGCCGAGGCCAGCAGTTTTCCCACCGATTTATATATGGTCGAGGGGGTTTTGGCGTCGCGGCAAGGGCTGGAAATGCGGCTGGAACAGGGTGGAAATATCCTTGATCTGATCGACAAAGACACTGCTGTTGTGCTGCTGAACCATGTGGATTATCGCAGTGGAAAAATCTGTGATGTGGCTAAAATTACCCGATACGCACAAGAAACGGGCGCGATTGTGATTTGGGATATCTGCCATAGTGCGGGCAATATGATGATTGATCTGAACCGGCATAATGTTGATCTGGCGG
>JAKITE010000070.1 GCA_021648225.1 Paracoccaceae bacterium | reverse complement strand
CAAACCGTGCCACCAACGCATCTGATTTGCGGGTTGATGTCAGGTTTGTTTGCCCGTCCGAGGCCAGATAATCATCGCCAAAACCCACCGATTTTGACAATGCAGCCACCAAAGACCGGTCCGAGCCCGACGCGATGATCACGGTTCGGCTTTCGGATTTTGCGGCTTTGCACAGGGCCAGAACCTCGGGGCGGACCGGCAGGGATGTGACATCAAGCCCCGCAATTTTTGCCATTTCCTGTTTCAGCCTGGCGATGCTGTTCAGATTGGAAAAACCGGCCTTAAGGCAGGCAATCGGGTTTTTACCAAGCGCAGCCCAAAAGCATTCAAACAGCATATCCGTGGCCAATAATGTGCCGTCAGCATCAACAACCAGCGGGTTTTTTTGACTGGAATAGTGGTTCATTTGATCTTTAGACCCACGCTTAAGATGATTCTTTTCAAAGCGATAAAACCTCTATCAAAGTGCAAAAACGGGCCAAAACCCCTTCTTATTTGCGCTATTTTATAGCAAACAAGACCTTAATACCAGCAGAAATATACAATTAACCAATTGATATTAAGAGTTTATTTGCTTATTTTTCTAAATGGTTAATCTGACATTGTTTCGCCACAATTGGCGTTGATATTCGGGGCATCCAATACGCGTCTATCTATCGCAACTGTGATATTTCGGCCATGGCCCGGGGTTATTTTTGTTGATGTCGGGCAAATGGGTATACATCTCAAATCCGGGGTGGAAATAAGTGGTGGCCAATTTTAATGGCGTTAATTGAAATATCTTGTATCCTTGGAGGGAACAAAAATGACTAAACTTCTTAATGTATTCGCAAAAGACGAAGACGGCGCAGTAACGGTTGACTGGGTTGTTCTGACCGCTGCTATCGTTGGCATCGCAATCGCTATCATGGTTGTTATCCGTAACGCTCTGACCACAACTGCTGGCGATATCGCTTCCGTAGTTGGAGGCGCTTTGGTCACCTAATTTGTTTCTGACCGTCTAGACGGCTGAAATTTAGGTGATGCATTTCGTTTCGGATTTTCCGACATAAAAAATTTCAGGGCGTGATCTTCGCCCTGAAAACTTACCACCGAACCCGTCGGGTTCACGTATTTAAGCGGAGCCCAAGGCCATGGAAAAAAACGCCTTTGTAAGGTTTTTCTCTGATGATCGGGCCGCTGTAACCGTCGACTGGGTTGTCTTAACCGCAGTAATTGTCACCTTGGGGATCGCGGTTCTTGCGGTTATCTCCCCCGCGATGACCAGCACCGCCGAAGGTATTGCCTCTACTGTGACCGGTGGAATGCCGGCGATTAACAGTTAAGCTTTCTTTTCAAGTGATGTTCTGACAAATCCATCGGCTGTTATTGTCTTTAGTCAAATTTCCTTTACAAGTGACCAGAATCTTAATTTTGATACAGGTCTGGTTTTATGCGCATTATTTTTCTGCTTGTTTTGCTAATCGGAATCGGCATGGCCGGTTATGCAGCGGTTATGGTCATGCAATGGTTTAATTCCTCTGAAACAAAAGTTGAACGGCTTGAAGCAGAGCTTCAGGCGGCACGGCTGGGTATGGTTGAAACCGAAACTGTGCTTGTGGCCAAATCGGATCTTCGGTTTGGCAGCGAATTATTACGCGAAGACATTACCGAAATCCAATGGCCCAAAGGCCAAACCCCGCCAAATGTCTTTAGCAGCATGGAGGCGCTATTTGGTTCTGAAAACACGCCTTCGCGTTATATTTTGCGGATTATGGAACAGGGTGAGCCGGTTTTGACCTCCAAGGTCACCGAATTTGGCGAAGATGCGGGTATCAGTTCCCGGTTGGCACCGGGCATGCGGGCTTTTGCCATCAGCGTTAACGTGACCTCGGGGGTTTCGGGGTTTTTGCAACCCGGGGATCGTGTTGATGTTTACTGGGTTGGTAATACTACTGGCGAAACCATTACCAAGCTTATACTTGAGGATGTCGATTTGATTGCAATTGACCAAACCGATGACGAAGACTTTGGCAGAACTGTGGTGGCCCGAACCGTTACTTTGCAAGTTTCTCCGCTAGTTGTTGCAAAATTGGTACAGGCTCAGGCAACCGGCAACCTGACGCTGGCCTTGCGCGGGGCTGAAGATGTCGCCGCGACCGGTGGGGTAGAGATTAATCAATCTGCTATTATTACCAATGAAATCATAGTGGTAGAGGAAGAACGCGTTTGCACAATTCGCACCCGAAACGGTGCGGATGTTGTCGAGGTTGTCATCCCCTGCGTTGATTAACACACCGGCAAAATATTAACGATTTCTGGCTAAAAGATTCCGGTTTTTGCTTCAAGACTCTCTCGTAACACATTGATTCTTGCAATTAATCTCAACATGACGCATGCTGCCTCCAATCGCGGGCGTTAAATGACCCGTTACTATTTTTAATAGTGATTTTGAGAGGCAGGATCACATGCAATATGCAAACCTAATTAAGGCGGGTCTTTTAGGATTCGCCGTTATGGCACCGATGGCAACATCCGCCATTGCGCAAAATGCGGTATTATCCGTTATGCGCGGCTCTGTATCCAGTCAAATCGGTGTTTCCGTTAATCGTGCGATCATTATTGAAAGCGATCGGCCATTTGCTGAATTGTCAGTGGCCAATCCTGCTATCGCCGCTGTAAGAGCATTATCGGACCGCACCATTTATGTTTTAGGGGTCACCCCCGGCGCAACAACGATGACGATGTTTGACCAAGACGGTCGGCTGATCGCCAATGTTGATGTCCGGGTTTCGCCCGATATAGCCGAATTCAAAGACCGGTTGCGGGAGATCCTCCCGAATGAACCGATCGAGGTTCGCACAGCCAATGACGGCATTGTTTTAAGCGGTCGCGTCAGTGGCGCACGCAAAGTTGCCCGCGCGATGGAGCTGGCAGAACGCTATGCGCCGGGTCGGGTCACCAACCTGATGATGGTTGGCGGGTCGCAACAGGTTATGTTGCAGGTCCGCTTTGCTGAAATGAACCGTTCAGTGGCCAAAAGCCTTGGTTCGTCGATGTCATTGTCAAATCTTGTTGCCCCGTCCAACGGGATTACCGTTGGTACCGGCGGTGCAGGCGTTGGCTTTTTTGATGGCGGCGGAGACCTGGTATTCGGGTCCAGCGCGGAATCAGCCGGTGCAGTCGGTATCAGCTTTGGCGTTGGCGGCATTGCCGTTAATGTTTTGATGGAGGCTCTGGAAAGCAAAGGTATGGTGCGCACACTTGCAGAGCCAAATATTGTCGCAATTTCCGGCCAGCAAGCATCTTTTCTTGCTGGTGGTGAATATCCGGTGCCAACCCCGTCAGCAGATGGCGTTGTAATTGAATACAAACCTTATGGGGTCCAGTTGAATTTCCGCCCGACAGTAATTGACGGCGACCTGATCAACCTGACGCTGGAAACAGTGGTAAGCTCGATTGATCCTACCGTTAGCGGTTCGATTGGCGGCGTGCCGTTATTGGCCTTTAAGGTGCGTCGGGCCCAGACAACCGTTGAAATGCGTGATGGCCAAAGCTTTGCCATTGCCGGCTTGCTTCAGGATGATTTTACCGATTCTTCCGGGCAGGTTCCGTGGTTGGGTGATGTGCCGATCCTTGGCGCATTGTTCCGCAGCGCCGAATTTCAGCGCGAACAAACCGAGCTGGTGATCATCATCACCCCGCATCTGGTAACGCCCACATCGGGCGAGGCGTTGGCTTTGCCAACAGACCGGATCCGCATCCCAACCGAAGCAGAGTTGTTCCTGAATGGTCAACTGGAAGGCGCCGCAGCGTTTAGCGACATTTCCAGCCAATCATCCAATGGTTCAGCCGGATATGTGATGGAGTAAGATCATGAAAAACCTAAATAAAATCGTGGTTATTTCGGCTGCATTTGCCCTTTCGGGATGCCTGGAAACAGCTGGCACATTAACCAACCAAGCCAGTTTTTCAGCGGCAACCGAGCAAAACACCCTGATCCAGACGGGTCAGGGCGGGTCTATTGCTTATCTTCAGCACCTTTCAGCACAGTTCCGTGCCGAAGTGCCGACAATGATCAACTTTGACTTTAATTCAACGGTTCTGGATGGCGAAGCCCAACGTGTTTTGCGTTTGCAAGCTGACTGGATCAAAGCGACGCCTTCGGTCAAGTTCCGGGTTTACGGACATACCGACAAGGTTGGCGGCAACGGCTTTAACCAACGGCTTGGCTTGCGCCGCGCCCGGGCTGCGGTGAATTATCTGGTGGCACAGGGGGTTCCGCGGAACCGGCTTGAGGCGTATACGTCTTTGGGTGAAACCCAGCCATTGGTCAACACCGAGGACCGCGAACGCCTGAACCGGCGGACCATTACCGATGTTGTCGGTTTTGCCCCCGGTGTGAATGCCGCAGATTTTGACGGCAAACGCGCGGCGGTCATTTATGGGGTTTATGTCGAAACCGGCGGGGCGCCTTAAATTCAGGCAACCAAAACCTCCATTTACTAAATCAACACAAAAAACGAATATGTCTTCTTGCATATTCGTTTTTTGCGTGACGGTGGTCAATAATTGTGCGAAACTGAGCACTTGCAAGTAATCGTTATTTTTGGTCCGTTGCAAATAGTATATATTCTTAGTAAATACCTTTTCTAGGCTTTGGTTAAATTGCCGATAATATTATAAGGCAGAATTTCGCCAACTATTTTGGAAAAATTGTTAAGTGGTTGTTTTTGTTGTATTGATAGATAGTATTTGTCAGTGCGGCAGCTAGTTACAAAATTTGGGGAAATGACGTGGCACTACTAAAACTTAAAGATCGCACAATGGAAGCCTATGCCGTGGCCCGTAATGCAGCCAATTTTTCGCTGCTTGATTCGGATTTGCACGGTGTATTTGGCGAAAACTGGGAAAGCCTGAATTTTGCCGAAGCCGGAGAATTATTGGGCAAAGGCGGGTTAACCGGCGAAGAAGTGCTTATTGTTTGCGTCGAAGCCGCTGACGAAGACGATCTTGATCCGGTTGATGCCTATGTGCGCGCGGCAAAACGCCTGGATATGAATGTAGTATTGGTCGCCCGCGATGTCAGCCCGACAGCCTTGCACCATTTATTGCAGCTCGGGGCGGATGATTTTGCCCCCTATCCCCTGCCCCCGAACGCGCTTAGCAATATTTTTGAAAAATTGCACAGCAAACAAATGCGTCGCGCTGCCGCCCCTGCCAGAAAGAAAAACCGTAACGGGCTGATCTTGCCGGTATATGGCGCTGCTGGCGGGGTTGGCGGGTCAACCTTTGCGGTTAATCTGGCTTGGGAAATGGCCGTGCATACCCGCAAGAAAGACCTGAAAATCGCGCTGATTGATCTGGATTTCCAGTTTGGCTCGGTTGCTACGCTGCTTGATCTGCCACGGCGCGACGCGGTTTTTGAATTGCTGACCGAGCCCGACACGCTGGATGGCGACACGCTTTCGCAATCCATGACCTCGTTCAAATCCAGCATGGCGGTGTTGTCTTCGCCCCCTGAAATCATGCCGCTTGATATTGTTGATGCAAGGTTTATGCAAAAAATGCTGGAATTACTGCAACAGAAATATGATTTTGTAGTGATTGACCTGCCCAAAGCATTAACCGACTGGACCGGAAATGTTTTGAATATGGCCGAAACCTATTTTACCTTGCTGGAGCTGGACATGCGATCCGCCCAGAACGTGATGCGGTATCTGCGGGTGCTCCGCGCCGAGGACCTGCCGGGTGAAAAAATCCAGTATATCCTTAATCGCGCCCCCGGTTTCACCGATCTGAGCGGCAAAACCCGTATTGGCCGTTTTTCCGATAGTTTGGGCATCGAGGTTAATATTCTACTGCCCGATGGCGGCAAACCTGTAACCGCCTCGGGGGATCAGGGGGTGCCATTGGCAGATTCCGCCCCCAAGAACCCGTTACGCAAAGAAATCAAAAAAATCGCAACCACATTGGTTGATATGGCGCTCGAAGCGCGTGCGGCTGTCAACTAGCGGCCAACAAAAGGAACGTAACACATGTTTGGACGGTTCAAAGCCAAAGACGAAATTCACGTTCCACCCGCAGAGGTGGCGCCGCTGTCGCTGACCCCCGATGTGGTGCAAAAAGCCCGGCCAAATGCGGAGCGCACAGTTTCGGCGGAAGAGGCTGAAAACACTATCAAAGACAAAAAGCGCGCTGACCGGTTGATGAATGTGCGCATGGATCTGCACAAGCGCCTGTTGGAAACCCTGAACCTTGCCGCAATTGAATCCGCCAGCGACGCGGATTTACGCCGTGAAATCAGCGCCATTGCCCGCGAAGGCATTCATGAAATGGGTGTGGTGCTGAACGGCGTCGAACAAAAACAGCTGATGGCAGATTTGATGGACGAGGTCACCGGCCTCGGCCCGATCGAACCCTTGCTGCGCGACCCGACGGTCAACGATATTTTAATCAACGGGCCATTTCAGATATTTGTGGAACGGGCCGGTAAGCTGGAACTAACTGATATCCGGTTCAAAGATGAACGCCACCTGCTGCGGATTATTGATAAAATTGTGTCGGCTGTGGGACGTCGGGTTGACGAAAGTCACCCCTATGTGGATGCGCGATTAATGGATGGTTCGCGTTTTAACGCCATGGTTCCGCCCTGTGCGGTAGACGGGGCGCTGGTTTCCATTCGTAAATTCTCAAAAGAAAAGCTGTCGATCGACGAATTAATCAATTTTGGCGCGTTTAACGAAGCCATGGCAACCTATTTGCAAGCAGCGGTATCAACGCGGCTTAATATTGTGGTTTCAGGCGGCACCGGTTCGGGCAAAACCACAACTCTGAATGCTTTGTCAGGGTTTATTGGCGCTGATGAACGGATTGTTACCATTGAAGACACGGCCGAGCTTCAGCTTCAGCAAATTCACGTAGGCCGCATGGAAAGCCGCCCCCCCAATGTGGAGGGCAAAGGCGAGGTCTCGCAACGGGATCTGCTGCGCAATGCCTTGCGGATGCGCCCTGACCGGATCATCGTTGGCGAAACCCGTGGCGACGAAGTGATCGACATGTTGCAGGCCATGAATACCGGCCATGACGGGTCGATGACCACCATTCACGCCAATACAGCCCGCGATTCGGTTTCGCGGATGGAAAACATGATTTCGATGTCGGGCATTGATATGCCGCTAAAGGCGATGCGCGGCCAAATTTCATCAGCGGTTAACCTGATTGTGCAGGTCAGCCGGCTAACGGATGGTTCGCGGCGTATGGTCTCGATCACCGAAATCACCGGCATGGAAGGCGAAATTATCTCCATGCAGGAGATTTTCAAATTTGAACAAATGGGCATTGGCGAAGATGGCAAAATCAAAGGCCGGTTTATGCCAAGCGGTTTGCGGTCTTTTTATACCGAACGGTTTCGCCAGTGGGGCTATAACCTGCCCAGCAGCCTTTATGCGGATGCAACCGTATATACCGACCCGGACGGAGAGACCTAAATGGGAATTGAGCCACTAATCTATGCCGCAATTTTCATCGCGGTTTTCTTTCTGATCGAAGGCATTTATCTGGCGGTATTTGGCAAATCGGTGCGGCTTGAATCGCGGGTAAACCGGCGGTTGCAATTGCTGGAAAAAGGCGGCACCCGCGAAAGTGTGATGGAAACATTGCGCAAGGAACGCGAACAGCACAAAGAATCCCGTGGCATTCCGATTTTGGGGCTGATGGCCAAAAAAGCTGCCATCGCCAATATCGCGTTTTCGCCAATGGCTTTGATTGGCATGATGGCGTTTTTGATTGTTGCAGTTTTCATTACCCTGACACTTTCGACCCAATCCGGCATTGTTATGCGGATTATTGTTTCCTTGGGCATGGGCATTGGTTCGGTCTATATGTGGTTGAATTCAAAGGCTAAAAAACGGATGGACCTGTTTCAGGAACAATTGCCCGACGCGGTTGAACTGATGGTGCGGTCTTTGCGGGTCGGGCATCCGTTTGCCAGTGCGGTTAATATTGTGGCACAGGAAATGCCGGATCCGCTCGGGACCGAATTTGGTATTCTGGTAGACGAAAATAATTTTGGTGCCGAAATTGTCGATTCTCTTAACAAAATGACCGAACGGGTTGATGTGCAGGATTTACGGTTTTTGTCGGTGGCTGTGGCCATTCAAACCCAGTCCGGCGGTAATCTGGCCGAAATTCTGGAAGGTCTGGCAAAGGTTATTCGCGCGCGTTTCCGGCTGTTTCGCCGGGTTGCCGCCATTACTGCCGAGGCAAAATGGTCTGGCTGGTTCCTGTCGTTTTTTCCGGTTGCCGCGATTATCGCGATCAATGTTTTACAACCGAATTATTATGATAACATAGAAAAATCGCCGGTTTTCATTCCACTGGCAGTTACGGTTTTTGTGCTGTTAATTGTTAATGTTATTTTTATGCGTATGATGGTTGATATCAAAGTCTAGCCACCCATTCGAGGCCAACAAAATGTCTGCATTGCTTGAATTTATCACCGCTGCTTTAGGCCCGATGGGGCCTTTGGTCATTGCCGGTGTGTTTGGGTTAATCCTTATTCTGGTATCCCTGCCTTTGCTTTTGAAAAAAAGCGCGAATCCATTTGAAAAACTAGGCGGCAAAGGCAGTGGTGGATTCACCCGCGCTTCTGATGGCAATGACGTCGCGGAACGGATTAATTTACGTTATGACAGCGGCGGAATTAACCTTGCCAAATTTGACGCATACCTGACCCCAAAAGACGAAAAAGAGTTTTCCGAAGCAGCGCTAAAACTAACCCAGGCCGGATACCGTTCGCGATCCGCCGTGGGGAATTTCAACTTTTTGAAAATGGTTCTCGGGGTTGGGTTTATTTTCATCGGGGTGGTTTTTATGTTTCTCAGCGGCGGGCAGCCGACCGCTACATCAATCGCGCTTTATGTATTACTGCCCGGTGCGGTGGGGTATTATCTGCCCAGCTATTGGGTGGAACGGCGCCGCCAGACCCGCCAAGAAGAAATCGAAAACGGCTTTCCCGATGCGCTGGATTTGATGCTGGTTTGTGTTGAGGCAGGCCAATCACTGGATCAGTCGATTTTGCGGGTCTCGGGCGAGATTAAGCGCTCCAACATTCCGCTTTCCGAAGAATTCGAAATTGTTGCCAATGAAATGCGGGCCGGTAAAGACCGGGTAACGGTGCTTAAGGATATGTCGGTGCGTTGCGGCGTTAATGACATCAGTTCCTTTGTAACGGTGCTGGTGCAATCGGCCAAATTCGGCACCTCGATCAGCGACGCCTTGCGGGTTTATGCCGAGGAAATGCGCGATAAACGGGTGATGCGTGCCGAAGAAAAAGCCAATAAACTGCCCACCAAAATGACCTTGGGCACCATGATGTTTACGGTGCCGCCATTGTTGATTGTGATGGTTGGCCCATCGGTTTACGATATTATCATTGCTTTTGGCGTTGGCAAATAGGTGAAAAGCATGCTCCGCATCGCGGTTTTGTTTTTGGCGCTGGCAGGATGTGAAACCCAGACCACCCGGCTGGATGCTGACCGTGTTGGCCTGCGTGCCCCCGCTGGCACTGTGCAAATTCAGGAGGCGGTTGACGGGTTGGTTGTTGGGCATCGGTTAATGGCGGGTGGCGAATTTGAACTGGCCCTTGCGGCCTATACCCGCGCCATTCAAACCCAAGGCCTGACATCGGATGTGCTTAGCGCCATTGGCTCGGCAAATTTGCGGCTGGGCCGGTTGGGTCAGGCTGAAAAATTCCTGCAAACCGCCGTTGATCGTGACCCGGATTTTGTGCCCGCATGGAATAATCTGGGGGTTGTACAAATGAACCGGGGCAAACCGATTGCGGCCCGCGCCAGTTTTCAACGGGCTTTTGCGCTGGATAATGGCAATTCTGATCAAATTCGGGCCAATTTGATCCTCGCGATTGAATTGAGTCGTCTAAATTCGGCGGAATTCCCCGAACAAGCGGATTTCTTACTGGTCCGGCGGGGCAATGGGCGTTACTTGTTACTTGGGCAGAACTAAAAACAACAGGGTGTATTATGGGCAAAAGATTTACAAAATCAGGGCTAGCCATAGTGGCACTGTCACTGGCACTTACCGCATGTGGTGAAATAACCGACGAAGACCGGCAATTAAACGGCACGATGAATGTCATTGATGCCAGCGACATGAACGACATCATGTTGAATTTTGCCGACCCGAACGAGGCGGTGATTTATTTTGAAACAGCGCTTAATAATGAACCTGACCGGCTGGATTTCAAGCGCGGTTTGGCTAAATCTTTGATGAATGCACGCCGCCATGCCGAGGCGGTTCTGGTCTATGAACAAATCGAGGCCGCAGGCAATGCCAATAACGAAGACCGGCTGGATATGGCGGATGCCTATATCCGTGGCGGCGGCTGGGACGAAGCACAAGCGCAGCTGAACCTTATTCCGCCCACCTATGAAACCTATGACCGCTATCGGCTAGAGGCCATCGTTGCCGATCATAACCAGCAATGGGAAAAGGCCGACAGTTTTTATGACATTGCCCGTGGCCTGACCACCCGCCCTGCAAATGTTTTGAATAACTGGGGCTTTTCAAAGCGCATTCGTGGCGACAATCAAGGCGCGGCTGAACTGTTCCGCGAGGCATTGCGCAATGATCCAAACCTGACCACTGCCAAAACCAATCTGGTGATTGTGCGCGCGCTTGATGGCAATTACCGTTTGCCGGTTATTCCGATGAACGAACCGGAACGCGCGGTATTGCTGTTTGAAATCGCCCGGATCGCCATCCAGCGCCGCGACTGTGATGTTGCAGCCGGTTTGATGCAAGAAGCCATCGACACCCATCCTCAACATTTTGAGGCAGCGGTGGCAGCGCTCGGAGCGCTTAATAGTTCGTCATGTAACTAGGCATGACAGCGGCAATTGTATTCTTTGTGGTCACGGCTCCGTTTTGTCTTTGGGCGGCGTGGAGCGACCTGAAATTTCTGAAAATCCCCAATATCCTGTCCATCTTGTTGGCGGTGTCTTTTGTGATTGTCGGCATATTAGTGCTGCCTTTTGAGGATTACCTCTGGCGGTTATTTGTCGGTGTGGCTGCTTTTGCCATCGGGTTTCTGATTTATTTAACTGGCACAATCGGCGGTGGCGATATTAAATTTATTGCTGCGATGTTGCCTTTTGTTGCACCGGCTGACCTGCTTTCATTTATGTTCCTGATTTCGATCATGTCGCTGGCAGGGGTGGCCAGCCACAAGTTGGTCGGCAAGCTAAAGCTGGCGCCTGAGGGCTGGAAATCCTGGAACTCGGGGCGGAAATTCCCGTTTGGCTTTTCGCTGGCGGGGGCGCTTTTGTATTATGGCGCCTTTAACGTTTTTATGGCGTTCTGACGATTTTATATAGATCCAACAGTTCTGAAGCATATGCCGGTTCTAACACCCAGCCGGTTTCCAGCATTTGTTCAACCATGCTTTCGCGGGAATTTGGCCGCAAAGCGCAGCGCGGCACCAGAAAGTATTCAGCCGCATCAAAACCGGATGTATCGTTATAATACCAGACCGACCCGCCTTCGACCCGCAAAGTGTCGCCCATCATCCAGACAATATTCAGAACATCGGCAATCAACACTTGTTTGTTGGCAAAGCCTCCTTGAGTGTCCAGCGCTTTGGCCATGGCATTTACATAAGCAATATAGCCGCCCTCGACCTGACATTGCGGTAATTCAACCCCGTTGATCATAAGGCGGGGCGTGTCCTCGGGTTCGGTTTCGTCAATAAATTCGATGGTTTGATTGCTGACCAGAATGCGGTTTTGCGGCATCCACATATCTGCCAGATTATCCGCCAGCGGGATTTTGGCCGCCTTTTCAAAACTGGCAAAAGCCGAGCGCGGCGTGGAGCTAAGCAGCGATGCAAATGAAGGCACCGCTGCTGTTGCCGCAATTGTGGCTAAGACAATGCCAACCTGTCGGGCGGGCATGCCCATGAAAGGCCCCCGGTTTATATCGGGAAGATTTGCAACAAGATACAGCACCACAAAAAATAGCCATTTAGGGTCGTTGCCCCAATTTTGAAAGGTGATATAGACAAAAACCGGAGTCAGGATAAGCATCACCAGACCTTGATGCATACGGCCGGTTTTGCGGAAAAAAATCGCTGACGCCAACAAAACAAAGGTTGCAGATAACATTGTCGGGTCAGCCAAAACGCCTGCAATATCCAGCCCCGGAAAATCGCGTCCAGCACCGCCTGATGCAACGGCCAGCAGATCATCCGCATAGGCAAAGATAAAGTCAATGCCCAGCCACAGCGCCACAATAATAGCAGCCAATGCGCCGGTTATAATGCTTTGAGCCGCCAGTTTGTTTTGTTTTTGCGCCAGTAAAATCACAATCACCGCAGGGGCAAGCGGCACAAAAAACGACATTTTGGTTAATGCCAGCATCGCCATGCCCAAACCGATAATCAGCGGATCAACCCAACGGCTGGCACGGGTGGTTTTTGGTTGGAATAACAAAGTTACCAAAATAATAAATGTAACCGCCCAAGCCCAACGGTTGTAAAACATCGAAAACCCGAGCGAGACCGAGCCAGCACCATATACCATTGCTGTGGTAAGAACGATAATCGTGACCCCGAATATATAAGCCATTCGCGGCCCTAACCGGCTGACGCCAACCCACCATGTTGCAGGCAATAAAATCACACATACCAGCAGGTTTGCCAGCACAGCAGCTTGGCCTGCTGCGCTGCCGAGTTTTAGAAACAACGTAAGCGGCGCAAAGCCCAGAATGCCGATCGGGGTCATGAAATCCAGATGCGGAATTTCGCCATCCGCCATACGAAGCCCTGCATCAAGCATATGTAGAAGGTCGCCTTCGTGGCCCAGAATCAATATTCTTGATGGTAAAAGCGTCAGCGCGGCCTCGATTGCGGTCAGGACCAGCAGAAAGATGCCAAATTGGATGGAATGCCGGTTTATAATTTTACTACTCCCGCTGGAATTTCTTGATCAAACCTTTATAAGACAATTGAGCAGAATAAAAAGCCGTGAATGTTGCACATTACTTGCCACCAACGGCAGATGCAGAGTAAACTGCAATTTGCTCGCATCTCAGCAAAGGAATGCCCGATATGAATAAGCAAATTACCGACATCCGCGCACCCAAAGCGCCGACACGTCTGATTGATCTGGGTATTAACACCACACTTTTGCGTGAAATTTTGCTAAAAACCATGTTGCGCCGCAATCTGGATGACGTGGTGACCATTGCTGATTCCCTAAAGGTTTCGGTGCCCATCGCGCAGGAATTACTGGAAATCGCCCGCGATTATAAACAGGTCGAAACCCTTGGCACCTCGCGCCACGAAGACAAAAAAAACCTACGTTATGGCCTGACCCAGATGGGGCGGCAAACTGCGCTGGATGCATTATCGCAATCCGAATATTTCGGGGCGGTTCCCGTGCCGCTGGAAGAATATAAAAAACAAACCAAGCTACAGTCGGTACGCGATGCCACGGTTTCACGCACAGATCTAACAGCAGCAATGTCACATCTGATTATCAATGACCAGATGTTTGCCCAGCTTGGCCCTGCTGTAAATTCGCCGCGCTCGGTTTTGATGTTCGGACCGCCGGGAAATGGTAAATCCTCGATCGCGGATGGTATCCGCAACGCCTATACCGACCATATTTATGTGCCGGAATTTGTTGAATATGCCGGCAATGTCATTTCGCTGTTTGATCCGTTAATCCATGAACGTATCGAGGCTGAAATTCAGGACCCCTCAAAATTGCGTTTGGCAAATAATAACCACGACCTGCGCTATATCAAATGCCACCGCCCGACCGTGATCACTGGCGGTGAACTGACATTGGACATGCTGGATCTGAATTTCAATCCGGTTTCCAAAACCTATCAGGCACCGTTGCAAATGAAATCATCCGGCGGGGTTTTTATTGTTGACGATCTGGGCCGCCAAAAAGAACCACCGCAAACCCTGATCAACCGCTGGATTGTGCCAATGGAAGAGGGTTTTGATATTTTAACCCTGCAATCGGGGCAAAAATTTATTGTGCCGT
>JAKITE010000069.1 GCA_021648225.1 Paracoccaceae bacterium | reverse complement strand
GGCTTGGCCCCAATCAACGGCGCAAACTGGGCCTGTTAACCGGCCCCGAAGAACGGCTGGGCCATGCCGCCGCACCGGCGATGAGCCTTGCGGATAATGCCTTTTTGACCGGTTCCATCCGGATGGGGCTGGCCAATAAGGGCTTTTTGAAACACCGTAAAATTGATGAATTTGCCAAACATATCGTTAAAGAATTCGATGTCCGCACCCCGGGTATTCGGGTGATGGCCAAGGCATTGTCCGGCGGCAATCTGCAAAAATTTGTTATTGGTCGCGAGGTGCTGCAATCGCCCGAGGTGCTGGTGGTTAACCAGCCCACATGGGGGGTTGATGCATCGGCAGCAGCGGCAATACGGCGCGCCATACAGGAATTGGCCGAAAGCGGCGCGGCGGTGCTGGTGGTTAGCCAGGATCTGGATGAATTGATGGAAATGTCCGATACTTTTGCGGTTTTGAACGAGGGCGAGATGTCAAAACCACAAAAGGCCGAAGGGCTGACCATTGACGAAATCGGATTGATGATGGGCGGACAACTGGAAGGAACACACCATGCTGAGGCTTGAACCAAGGCAAAAAGCCTCGAATCTGATGCTGTATTCCACACCGCTTATTGCGGTTGCGCTGACCATGGTGTTTGGCGGTGCATTATTTGCCATGCTGGGCATTAACCCGTTTGATGCCATCTGGATCATCTTTTTCGACCCGTTTCTGGACAGTTATAACCTGTCACAATTATTTATCAAAGCCGCGCCGCTGATCCTGATTGCCATCGGGCTTTCGCTGGGGTTTCGCGCGGGGGTGTGGAATATCGGGGCCGAGGGCCAGTTTATTATGGGCGCGCTGGTTGGCGGCGCCACAGGGCTGGCATTATGGGGCATGGAGGGCTGGTGGATATTGCCCGTCATGGCCATCATGGGCGCTGTGGGCGGATTCGCTTGGGCGATGATTCCGGCGATATTGAAAATAAAATTCAACGCCAATGAAATTCTGGTGTCCTTGATGCTGGTTTATGTCGCGCAAAATCTGCTGGCGGCGATGGTGATCGGGCCTTTGCGCGACCCGGAGGGGTTTAATTTCCCCGAAAGCCGCAGTTTTTCGCGCAATGATGCAACCGATTTACCGATGATATTTGAACCGTTGGGCCTGCATGTAGGGGGCATTGTTGCCCTGCTTGCCTTGGCGGGGGCATTTATTTTGCTGCAAAAACACTCCTTGGGTTTCAGCATCAAACTAACCGGAGATTCGCCACGCGCAGCGCGGTTTGCCGGGGTTAACCCCTCGATCATCATTGCGGTTTGTCTGGGCATTTCCGGCGCCCTGGCCGGTTTGGCCGGCTTGTTCGAGCTAACCGGCCCTGCGGGCAAGCTGACCACAAATTTCCCCGTCGGATACGGGTTTACCGCCATCATCGTGGCCTTTCTGGGCCGCTTGCATCCGGTGGGTATCCTGCTGGCGGGTGTGGTTTTGGCAGGCACATTCATTGGCGGCGAAAATGCACAATTTATGCTTCAACTGCCATCTGCGGCGGTTCGGGTGTTTCAGGGCATGCTGTTGTTTTTCTTGCTGGCGATTGAAATTCTTGTCAGTTATCGCATCGTTTTATCCCGAAGGACCACATAATGGATTTTTCTTCCCTAAATCCGGTCGCAATGATTGTGCTTTTAATCGGCGCTGCCACCCCTATTCTTTTGGCCGCCCTTGGCGAGCTGGTGGTTGAAAAATCCGGTGTGCTTAATCTGGGTGTTGAAGGCATGATGATTATCGGGGCGGTGACGGGGTTTATTGTTGCCACCGAAACCGCCTCGCCTTATGCGGGCATGCTGGGTTCCATGGTTGGCGGGGCGGTTGTGGCGATGATTTTCGGGTTTTTAACCCAGTTTTTATTGTCAAATCAGGTAGCAACCGGCCTTGCACTTACGATGTTCGGGCTGGGCCTTGCTGCGCTTTTGGGAGGCGATTACAACGGCATTAAACCGCCGCCAACGCCACGTTTGAATATTGAAGGCTTAAGTGATTTGCCGATTGTTGGCGAATTATTATTCAGCCATGATCCGGTAATTTATTTTTCGATCTTTCTGGTTGCCTGTGTCTGGTATTTCCTGAATCGCACCCGTGGCGGGCTGATCTTGCGGGCATGTGGTGAAAACCATGATGCGGCGCATTCCCTTGGCTATAACGTGGTGATGATCCGGTTTGGCGCAATTATGTTTGGCGGGGCCTGTGCGGGGCTTGGCGGCGCTTATGTCAGCCTGATCCGCGTGCCACAATGGACCGAAGGCATGACCGCCGGTATCGGCTGGATCGCCTTGGCGATTGTGGTTTTTGCCAGCTGGAAACCATGGCGCGCGATTTTGGGCGCATATTTATTTGGCGGTATCACGATTTTGCAGCTAAGCTTGCAAGCATTGGGAATCACGATCTCGGCGGCTTATCTTTCTATGACACCCTATATTGTAACCATTGTTGTTCTCGTTATTATGTCGGCTGACCGCAAACGCGCCAGCTTGAATGCACCGGCCTGTCTGGGCCGTTCTTTCCATGCCTCCAATTGAGGCCAACTAAACTAAAAACGGAGAAATGAAATGAAATTAACCAAAACACTGGCGGCCGCGGCTGCTATGGGCTTTGCGCTGGCGGGGGCTGCTACTGCGGGTTCCCACGGGCCGGTCAAAGCCGGGTTTATCTATGTTGGTCCGATCGGTGATCTGGGCTGGACATGGACCCATGACCAAGGCCGTCTTGCGGTCGAGGCCGAATTTGGCGACAGCGTTGAAACATCCTATGTTGAAAGCGTGCCCGAAGGCGCCGACGCCGAACGCGTCATGAGCCAGATGGCCCGCGCCGGTGTGGATATTATTTTCACCACGTCTTTTGGCTATATGGACCCGACCATCAATGTCGCAGCCGATTTCCCCGATGTGGCCTTTGAACATGCAACCGGTTATAAACGGGCCGATAATGTTTCGACCTATTCCGCACGTTTCTATGAGGGCCGTCACGTTATCGGTCTGGTTGCCGGTGCCATGACCGAAACCAACAAAGTCGGTTATATTGCATCTTTCCCGATTCCCGAAGTTGTGCGCGGCATCAATGCGGCCTATCTGGCAGCCAAATCGGTTAACCCCGATGTGGAATTCAAAATTGTCTGGGTTTACACATGGTTTGATCCCGGCAAAGAAGCCGATGCCGCAAATGCGCTGATTGAACAAGGCGTTGACGTGATCATGCAGCACACAGATTCCCCTGCTGCCATGACCATTGCCGAAGAAAAAGGCATTTATGCTTTTGGTCAGGCGTCTGACATGTCGGCCTTTGGCCCGAATGCGCAATTGACCGGTGTTACCGATATCTGGGGCCCATATTATATCGCGCGTGTGCGCGCTGTCATGGACGGAACATGGGAAAGCACTGACACCTGGGATGGTATTGGCGCCGGCATGGTTGGCATTGCACCTTTCTCGGACCAGATCCCTGCCGATGTCAAGGCAATGGCACAAGCTGCAACCGATGCGCTTGCCGCTGGCACTTTGCACCCGTTCACCGGCCCGATCAACAAACAGGACGGTTCGGTCTGGTTGGCTGAAGGCGAGATTGCCGATGACGGCACCTTGGCTGGCATGAACTTTTATGTCGAAGGCATTGACGGCGAATTGCCGAACTAAGCCGGTAACAAACCCTTGAATTGGCCCGCCATTGTGCGGGCCTTTTTATTTGCGTAAACGCGACAATAAAATAAACGCGGTCAGCATCAACAGGCCTGCCATAAAAAATGGTGCCCCCGGCGCATAGACCGGTGCGGATTCAGCGGTAAAAGCCCTGAACAAAAAGGTCATCAAGATCGGGCTGACCACCATTCCCAGCCCCTGAACCGAGGCCAGAACCCCCTGTAATTCGCCTTGTTTATCCGCCGGGATGTTTTTTGACATAATCCCCTGCAATGCGGGCGAGGCAATCACCCCCAGCGCCATTACCGGCATCAACACAAACAAAAGCACTTGTGATGAAATCATGGTAATCGACATTAAAACAACCGCATTGATCATCAATCCGGTCCGCGCCACATTCCATTCACCAAATCGCGGAATCACCACCCGGATAAGCCCGCCCTGAACCAAGGCCATGCACAAGCCAAAAATGGCAAGGCTGATCCCGACCATGCCGGTTGAAAAGGCAAACCGCTCCATCGTGAATAGGGCCCAGACCGACGGGTAAACATTTTGGCCCACACCAAACAAAAACAACACCACTACCATGCCCCCGATACTCGGAATATTGCGCAGCCGCATAATTGCCGAAAACGGATTACAGCGGGCAAATTCGAATTTGCGGCGTTTTTCAACCGCCAGCGTTTCAGGCAAAACAAAGAACCCCAATATTGCGTTTAGCAATGCAACCGCAGCGGCGGCAAAAAACGGCGCCCTTGGCCCCAGCTCGCCCAGCAATCCGCCAAGCGCGGGGCCAATTATAAACCCGATGCCAAACGCTGCACCCACCAAACCAAAACTGGCCGCCCGTTTTTCAGGGGCGGTAATATCGGCCATATAGGCATTGGCGGTTGAAAAGGTAGCACCCGTGATGCCGGTAACAATTCTTGCCACAAAAAGCAGCCAGATAGATTGCGCCAACCCAAAAACCAGATGGCTGCCAGCCATTAAAACCAGCGCTGTCAACAATACCGGCCGCCGCCCGAACCGGTCAGACAGATTGCCGATGGTTGGCCCGAATGAGAACTGCATAACCGCATAGGTAAAGGCCAGCAAACCGATCCAGATAGAGGTTTGAGACAAGGTTTCACCGGTAATGGATTGCAGCATTTTCGGCAAAACCGGCATAACCAGCCCGATACCGACCGAATCCAGCATCACGGTAATAACGATAAATACAACAGGAAGTCTGCTTTTCATGGGGGGATGCTTTCGGAATTTTGCCAGTGCAAATCTATTACCCGAAAATATCCTGAAAACAACCGGTTTCTGCCGGCTTCTGATTGCCCGACATAAGGCTTTGTTAAGCTTTTCCAAGTAAATGTTAATGCTCCAGTATTTTGATATTTTTAACGGGCAAATCGAATGAAGCAATTGCGCGAAACGGTTCTGACCATCAAATCCAGATACAGGTCCAGCCGGCTTCGCAAGGGGGGGGCGCTGAAACTGGGTGGTGATACCCTTGGATATATCGAAAAAATCACCCCCGAGGCTGGCCAGATGCGGGTTGAGGGTTGGTATTTTGGCCCTGATCTAAAGATCATGAATAACGGCATTGTCACCCCGATAGACCGGCATTTATTGCGCGCGGATGTGGCGCGGGTGCATGATATTCCTGTCTCCGAAAAAACCGGATTTTCTGTTTTATTAACCCCGTCCGACAGGCTTTGTGTTCAACCTTGCAACCCTGCAAAAAAAACAACCCACCCCGATCTGGTGCTTTTCAGCCGCGCTGACAAATGCCGCGCCGCATTGGCAACCATGGTTTTTTTGCCGGTTCTGTTTTTGCAAAACCCGGTCACGGTGCTTAGGTTTTTGCTATCGGGGGATCGCAAAGCCGCAGGTATTCTTGATAAAAAAATGCAGCTTGGCAGCCCTGAAAACAGCATAAAAACATTTGATATGTCGATTTTTGACCCTGAACCGTCAATAAAAACTGCGCTGGACCAGACCGAAATCGCGATTATTCTGCCGGTTTACAATTCATTTGAGCTGCTAAAAGAATGTCTGACACGGGTGATTACCCATACTAAACCACCCTACCGGCTTATTCTGGTTGAGGATTGCTCAACCGATAAAAACATCCGGCCATGGCTGCGCCAATGGGTCAAAACCCGCGATTCTTCGGTTTTGCTGCTGGAAAACAACCAAAACCTCGGGTTTATTGCCTCGGTCAATCGCGGCCTGACAGCCGCGGGGGATCGCCATGTTGTGCTGCTGAATTCCGATGCATTTGTGCCCCAAGGCTGGCTGCCCCGATTGATTCACCCCATTTTACAAGATAATAATATCGCCAGCACTACGCCTTTGTCCAACAATGCCGAAATTCTGTCTTTGCCGATTATTTGCAAAGACAATCCGCTGAATGACGGCGCGGTTGATCGTATTGACAGCATTGCCCAGACACTAAATCGCCGTCAGCCTTTTGTTGAAATGCCCACCGGCATCGGGTTTTGCATGGGTATGAACAAACGCTTTATTAAAAAAATCCCGCAACTGGACCGGCGTTTTGGCAAAGGTTATGGCGAAGAGGTCGACTGGTGCCAGAAAACCCGCGCCATTGGCGGCACGCATATGGCGGTTACCAATTTGTTTGTGCACCACAAAGGCGGCGAATCTTTTGGCCCTGAAAAACAGGCAGCACTGGCCAAAAACGGCGCGGTGATCAGCCGTCTTTATCCGCGCTTTGATCAATTGGTGCAAAATTTTATTGCGGCTGACCCGCTTAAATCCACCCGGTTTGCGCTGGCCCTGCCCGCCATCGATACCGGCCAGCCAGTGCCGGTTTTTTTGACCCATGAACAGGGCGGCGGTGCCGAGGTCTATTTGAAAAACCGCATTCAAAAAGAACATAAAAACGGTCAGGCGGTAATTGTTATTCGTGACAGGGTTTCGGCTGCAAAATACCAAATAGAGCTTCACACACCGGTGGGCATAACCTCCTGTATGGTGTCGGAACGCTCTGAAATAAAACAGCTTTTGGCCCCGATAAGATCACGGGGGTTTTTCTATACTTGCCTTGTTGGCTCGCGTAGCCCCCTTAAATTCATGGATGAAATCTGTAATATGATTGACCCGAAACAAGATAGCCTTTCTGTTCAACTGCATGATTTCTTTCCGATCTGTCCGTCCCACAACCTGCTTGATCAAAATGCCGAATTTTGCAAATTACCGCGCCGTTCTGCATGCGAAACCTGTTTCCGAAAAAATACCGGTTTTATAACAGTGAAATCCAAAAGCATTGGCCAATGGCGGCAGAACTGGGATCATATTCTTACCCATGCCAATCGGGTTGAGGTGTTTTCAACCTCGGGCAAAACGATATTTGCCAAAGCATATCCACAACATGCCAGCAAAATTAAAGTCGTGCCCCATGAACTGCCCGAAGTTCCCGACAAAATAAATCCCGGAAAATACAAATCGCCGGTGATTGGTGTTTTGGGCAATATCGGCCTGATCAAAGGCGCTGAATTCATTCAACAAGCGGCGGCAGCCAATAAAAAATCGGGCCGGATTGTTGTGATTGGTAATATGGACCCGAAATATAGTCACCCAGATATTGCGGTTACCGGAACCTATCAGGTCAAAAATCTGGCAAAAATCGCCAAAAGCAACGGTATAAATTGCTGGCTTATTGCCTCGATTTGCCCCGAAACCTTTTCCTATACCACCCATGAGGCAATCCATACCGGCCTGCCGGTTTTTTGTTTTGACCTTGGTGCACAGGCCGAAGCAGTTAAAAAAGCCAAAAATGGATATATCATCCCGAACCGGCCAGAGACGTTATTTTCGGAAATTGATAGCCATTTGAATCCGGCAAGAAATCTGGAAAAAGCCTGAACCGCCAACCGGCCATTGCGAAACACCCATGGTGCATTTACGCTGCATATTCTTTAACAGGATAAAAAATGCGTCTGCGGCAAACCGGAATTCTGCTTATCACGGCCCTGTGCTTTTCTCTGGTGGTATTCGGGGTTTGGCGCTGGTCCTATATCAACGCGCTTGACCAGCTTGAACGCCAAGGCAGCGCCAGCCTGTCCTTGGCCTCGGACCGGCTTGTCAGCATGTTGGAACGTTATCGTATTTTGCCGGTTGCACTGGCCAGTGACGATATTTTTGTCTCGGCGCTGGAACAGGGCAATATCGGCAATGCCCTGACCGAACGGCTGCAATCCTTGGCAGATATGACCGGCGCACAGCATATTTTACTGGCGGACATAGACGGAAATATCGTCGCGGGTTCCTTGCGGTTCGAAGGCGAAACTGCCATGCCTAAATCGGTTGCCAACCGGCCGGATTTCATTCGGGCCATGAATGGCGCATTGGGGTTTTATCACGCACAAGAACAGGAAACCACGCCGCGCGGCTTTATGTTTGCCAGCGCCATACGAAATTCAAATGGTGAAATTCTGGGTGCGCTAATCATCAACAGCGATCTGGAGGCGCTGGAATTTCATTGGCGCGGTGACCCGGAAATTATCTTTTTTACCGATCAAAACAACGTTATTTTTGTTGCCAATCGCGACAATCTAATCTTGCGGGTTCTGGGCAACCCGTCTGCACAAACCATCCGTAACCTGTATCAAAACCGGTATACCGGTGCCAAGCTCCGAAAACTGGCAAGCCCGCAAGAAACCATCAATTTTGGCCGGGTCTTTTGGGATATGTCCGATGTGGCGGGTATTCAGGGAACCGCGCTTTTGATCAACCAGCCTTTGCCGGTGATTGGTATGAAAGCCCACATTTTGCTGGATATGGCTCCGGTTATCGCACTGGCAAAATCCCGCGCGATTCTTGCTGCGGTATTGTTGGCACTGTTAGCAATGCTGTTTTGGCTGTTACAAATGCGCCGTCAGGCATTGGCTGATCAACTGGTTATTCGCAAAGAAGCCAATGCCAGATTGGAACAGCGGGTCCTGCAACGCACCGCAGAATTAAGCGACGCCAATCTGTCATTGCGCCAAGCTCAGGATGATCTGGTTCAGGCGGGCAAACTGGCAGCACTTGGCGAAATGTCGGCAGGCATCAGCCATGAATTGAACCAACCGCTTTCGGCCATCCAGTCGTTTTCCGAAAACGCAGCGGTGTTATTGGAGCGGGGGCAAATTGCCAAAACCAAAGAAAATCTTGGCCGGATTGCGGCACTGACCGGTCGGATGTCCCGGATTATCAAAAACCTGCGCAGCTTTGCACGCAAAGAAGGCGAGGTGGCAACCGATGTCAGCCTGTGTCAGGTGGTTGACGATACATTGGAAATTGCCCGCACCAGTATCGATACTGCAAAGGTAACGGTTAATTGGCAAAGACCAAAACAGAATATTATGGTGCGGGGCGGGCCGGTGCGCTTGCAGCAGGTATTGCTTAATCTGGTGTCGAACGCAATTGATGCGATGGAAGGTATGGTGCAAAAAACCATTGATATTAAAATCAGCCGGGATGCCGGCTCGGTTTTGCTGATTGTGCATGATAGCGGCCCGGGTCTGGTGACGCCGGAAAAGATATTTGACCCGTTTTACACCACCAAAAGCGTCAATCACCCCCAAGGCATGGGGCTGGGATTGTCAATTTCTTATGGTATTGTGCAAAGCTTTGGCGGTAATATTACCGGCAAAAACCACCCGCAAGGCGGGGCTGTTTTTACGGTTCGCCTTGATGCGGCACCCCATGAAAAGATGCAAATATGACGCAAAAAATCCTTTTGGTTGATGATGATAAGCCAGTGCGCGAAGCCCTGTGCCAGACCCTGGAACTGGCCGGGTTTGATGTGATTTCGGCCGCTTCTTTTATCGAGGCCACCGATCATATTTCCGCTGATTTCAACGGGGTTGTGTTAAGCGATGTGCGGATGCCGGGCAAAGACGGTTTTGCGCTTTTGGCCCGCTGTAAACAAATTGACCTTGAATTGCCGGTAATATTGCTAACCGGTCAGGGCGATGTGCCCTCGGCGGTGCGGGCTATGGAACAGGGCGCGCTGAATTTTCTGGAAAAACCGGTATCGCACCAACGCTTGTCGGAGGTTGTCACACAGGCCTGTATGTTGCGAGCCACGGTGATTGAAAACCGTAAACTAAAGGCCCAACTGGCCCGCGAAGACGTTGCGGAGCGTCTGGTTATCGGCCAGTCGGAAACCACCCAGAACCTGCGAAGACAATTGCGTGCGGTGGCGGATTCAGGTTCTGATGCGCTGATTTCGGGCGAAACCGGAGTGGGTAAGGAACTGGCCGCGCGGGTTATTCACCAGCTTTCAAAACCCCGATCACCTTTTATTGCCATTAATTGTGGTATGCTGACCCAAGGCCTGACCGGCTCGGTTTTGTTTGGCGACAAAACCCGACAAGGTGCTTTTGCCCGCGCCGATGGTGGCACGCTGTTTCTGGATGAAATCGGCGCGATGCCGCTGGACCAGCAGGTTAATCTGTTGCGAATACTGGAAGACCGGCAGCTTGAATTGGCCTCGGGGCAGGTCAAACAGCTTAAAATCCGGGTTCTGGCGGCCTCGTATCAAGATTTGCCCGACATGGTCAGCAAAGGCCTGTTTCGGGATGATCTGTTTTTCCGGCTGGATGTGGCGCGGATTTTCATTCCGCCATTGCGCGAACGCCCCGAAGATATCGGCATTTTGATGAACCATTTTTTGCAGCTCGAATCCGATGCTGAAATACCTTTGGCTAATGCATTTTCTTTGGCTGATCTAGTCACAAAACCATGGCCCGGAAATATGAGAGAGCTGCGAAACCATGCCCGCCGCATGGCCATCGGGCTGAATGAACACGACACGCTGCCGGATAATATCGGGCTTTCAACCGCATTGGACCGGGTCGAAACCCGGCTGATCGAACAGGCATTACAAAAACATGCCAGTCGCATGGTTGATGTGTGTGCTGACCTGAAAATCCCGCGCAAAACCCTGTATGACCGCATGAACCGGCTAAAAATTAACCCCGCAGATTTTAGATAAAAGCATCCGATTTTGCATTTCCAACCCGAATTTTGTGCGGATTTCCGCACAGAAACCATCAGCAAAAATATTTGCTTTTGTTTAACCTGTTAAAAACAAAGCTTTTATTGCAGATACCGGTTTTTGACAGATTTTTCTTTTCATTCACAGAATCCCTGTTTGAATGAAAGCAGCGCCACAAAACCCGTGGCCATTAAGTTCTGGGAGGAACATCATGCGTTTATTAACCACAGCTGCGCTTGTCGCGGCCACCACAATTTCGGCAAATGCCGCTTTTGCACAAGAAGCCTGTGACGAAGGCGAAATCGTCATCAAATTTGCCCATGTTACCAACACCGACCGCCACCCGAAAGGCATTGCTGCCACCTTGTTGGCTGAACGGGTAAATACTGAAATGAACGGCGTCGCCTGTATGGAAGTGTTTCCGAACTCGACACTTTATAACGACAATCAGGTGCTAGAGGCCATGCTGCAAGGCGATGTGCAACTGGCCGCGCCCAGCCTGTCAAAATTCGAAGCCTTCACGCTGCAATTCCGCATTTTCGATCTGCCGTTCATGTTTAACGATATGGCAGCGGTGGATGAATTCCAAAGCTCTGAAACCGGCGAAGCCATGAAAGCATCCATGGCGCGTCGCGGTTTGATGGGTCTGGAATTCTGGCATAACGGCATGAAAAACTTTTCCGCCAATGTGCCGTTGATCTTGCCAACTGATGCCGAGGGCCTGAAATTCCGCGTGCAAACTTCCGACGTGCTGGTTGCCCAAATGGAAGCACTGGGTGCCAGCCCACAGCCAATGGCATTTGCCGAAGTATACGGCGCCTTGCAAACCGGCGTTGTTGACGGGCAGGAAAACACCTGGTCCAACATCTATGGCAAAAAGTTCTTTGAGGTTCAGGACGGCACAACCGAAACCAACCACGGTATCATTGATTATCTGGTTGTGACCTCGACCGTATGGCTGGATGGCTTGGAACCAGCGGTGCGTGACCAGTTCCTGACCATCCTTAACGAAGTAACCCTGACCCGTAACGCTGAGGCATTTGCCGTGAACGAGGCCGCAAAACAAGCGGTGATCGACGCCGGCGGTGTTGTGCGTTCCCTGACACCTGAACAGCGTCAGGCATGGGTTGATGCAATGATGCCGGTTTGGGCACAATTCGAAGCTGATGTAGGCGCGGAAAATATTGCAGCCGCACAGGCGATTAACGCCAGCCAATAAAGCCACTTTTCCGGCCCCTTAACCGGGGCCGGATATTTTTAGGGGACGGGTATGTCACATTATAACAGCAACGGGTTTGGCCGCTTTACCGACAAGCTGGAAGAAACCGCAATTGCGCTGATACTGGGCGCGATGACCATGATTACCTTTATCAATGTGGTAATGCGTTACGGGTTTAACAGCGGCCTGATCTGGGGACTAGAAGCCGTAAGTGTGTTGTTTTCATGGCTGGTCTTATTCGGCATGGCCTATTGCATAAAAATCACCGCCCATCTGGGGGTAGATTCCATCATTAACCTGTTTGCCTTTAAGGGCCGCCGCCGCATGGCGCTGCTGGCCACTGCTATTTCAATAATTTATGCGTTTTTGCTGCTTAAGGGCAGTTATGATTATTACGCCAATTTTGCCAATCTGCCCGCCACCACCGGCCAGTGGTTTCCGACCGGATTGCAGGATATGAAAATCACCAATTACCGTGGCTGGTATGAAATGGACCGCTTGCCCATGCCCGAATGGCTGCGCTTTATTGAACCAGTGATGAACGAGGGCGAAAGATACAATAAACTGCCCCGCTTTATTCCTTATATCATCCTGCCAATTGGCTTTGCCTTGCTGTTATACCGGCTGGTGCAGGCATTCATTCACCTGAGCAACGGTAACCGCGACACGTTGATTGTGTCTCATGAAGCCGAAGACGACGTAAAAGAAGCGGGTGCCAAATCCGCCGCATTAGGAGACTAAACCATGGAAATCGTAATTCTTTTTGGCATGGTGATTGGCCTTTTGCTGCTTGGCGTGCCCATCGCGATTTCGCTGGGGCTTAGCTCCATCATATTTCAGCTGATTTATTCCGAGGCATCCTTGGCCTCGGTTGGTCAAACCATGTTTCAGGCGATGTTCGCCCACCCGACCTTGCTGGCCATTCCGTTTTTCATTCTGGCCTCCAGTTTTATGTCCACCGGCGGGGTGGCACGACGAATAATCCGCTTTGCCATTGCGCTCGTTGGGCATTTATCCGGTGGTCTGGCCATTGCCGGTGTGCTGGCCTGTATGATGTTTGCCGCCCTGTCAGGTTCATCCCCTGCTACCGTGGTTGCGATTGGCTCCATTATCATCGTGGGTATGCATAAAATTGGCTATACCAAGGATTTTGCCGCCGGTGTGATTGCGGTTTCCGGCACGCTTGGCATTCTTATTCCGCCCTCGATTGTGATGGTTGTGTATGCTTCTGCCACCGATGTTTCAGTTGGTCGCATGTTCTTGGCGGGCGTTATTCCGGGCATGCTGGCAGGCACTATGCTGATGGTTGGCATCTATGTCGTAGCCCGTGTCAAAAAGCTGCCCAAAGGCGAATGGCTAGGCTGGGGAGAGGTTTTTTATGCTGGCAAAGACGCCGCTTGGGGCCTGTTTTTGATGGTAATTATCATGGGCGGCATTTACGGCCACCCGTGGTATTGGCCATCAACGGGCATCGTGTGGCAGCCGGGCGCATTCACCCCGACCGAAGCCGCCGCCGTGGCTGCTGTTTATGCGTTTTTAATCTCTAATTTCGTATATAAAGACATGGGGCCACTGGCCACCGCCGAGGGTCAAAAACCGAAGTCGTTATTTATGCGCCCCCATGCGGCGATCACCGCATGGTTTCACAAAGACACCCGCGATACCTTGTTCGAGGCGGCAAAACTGACCGTCACCCTGATGTTCATCATCGCCAACGCGCTATTGCTGAAACATGTTTTAACCGAAGAGCAAATCCCCCAGCAAATCGCTGGCGCCATGCTTTCAGCCGGTTTTGGCATGATAACATTTTTGATCATCGTTAATGTAATCTTGCTGGTTGGCGGGCAATTCATGGAACCCTCGGGGCTGATCGTGATTGTCGCGCCGCTGGTGTTTCCTATTGCCATTGAGCTAGGCATAGACCCGATTCATCTGGGCATCATCATGGTGGTCAATATGGAGATCGGCATGATAACGCCGCCGGTGGGGCTGAACCTGTTTGTGACCTCGGGGGTTGCCAATATGCCGATGATGCGGGTGGTGCGTGCATCCTTGCCATGGCTGGCGATCCTGTTTGTGTTCCTGATTATGGTGACTTACATCCCGTCAATCTCGACCTATCTGCCAAATTCGATCATGGGGCCTGAAACCATATTGAAATAGGTGAAGTTTTGCCGAGGCTCAAAAATATACTTTTCCTGCGCCGAAATCTGGCGTAGGAAAAGCCAAACAGGCAATTGGATAAAATCATGACCTCTATTTCGCGCAGAGCAATATTCGGCATTGCAGCAGCGGTTATTGCTGCGGT
>JAKITE010000068.1 GCA_021648225.1 Paracoccaceae bacterium | reverse complement strand
TGCCGTTCGGTGCGGATGCGGGTCGGGGCCTTGCCACAACACCCGACGGGGCTGATGGGCTATGCGTTCAACTGGTCGCCCGAAGGCGTGGTCAATGAATATCTGAACGATTGCGAAGTGCTGGAGGAAGGCGAAAGAAAATGGCTTTCCTCAATGGAATGGCTGGAGGATATTTACATTGACGGTATGAAGCTGGAGGCCTTCACCACCTCGGGTGGTCTGGGCACAATGTGCGAGACTTACCATGGCAAAGTCGCAAATATTGATTATAAAACAATGCGTTACCCCGGCCATGCCAAGCTGATGAATTTCTTTTTTCATGAGCTGTTGATGCGCGAAAACCGTGTTGAGGCCGGCCGGATTCTGGTAAATGCCAAACCGCCAGTGGAGGATGACGTGGTCTATATCCATGTGGCGTCGGAGGGTGAAATTGACGGGCGATTACAGCGCAAAGAATTTGTGCGCAGCTATCGCCCGATTATTGTCGCTGGCAGCAAACAAACCGCAATTGCATGGACAACCGCTGGATCTGTGGTGGCGATTATTGAACTGGTTCGCAGCCAAAAACTGCCAGGTTCAGGGTTTTTGAAACAGGAAGATGTGGATCTCAATACCTTTCTATCTACAAAAACCGGCAGGTTATATGTTTGAAATCATTGGGTAAACCAGCGCCAAAGCCAATTACCGAATGGCGGCTGCAATCGCGATAAGCATTGCCAGCCCGGCTTTGCAGGCCAAGCCTTGAACCCAGGCAAAAAGCCTCGGGTGCGGTAGGTGGGAAAATATTGGTTAAACTGCTTGGCGTGTCTTGACCCTTTGGCCGGAATTCAGTAGTTCAACCCCTAAGCGGGCGTTGTGTAATGGTAAGACCTCAGCCTTCCAAGCTGATGACACGGGTTCGATTCCCGTCGCCCGCTCCACTACCGATCTCACGGTGCGAAGCACCTCCGATGGGGCGGCCTGACCGCCCAACGCGCGGTCGCGCCTTTGGGCTCCAGGCCTGTTGTCTTGTTATTTCGCCAACCTATCCCGCGATCAATCCCAGTTGTTCCAGCTTTAGAATCACCTGATGGGCGCAATTATCCACTGCGACATTTTCAGTATCAATCACCAATTCGGCCTTAACCGGAGCCTCGTAAGGGTCTGAAATACCTGTAAATTCCTTGATCTTGCCCGCCCGCGCCAGCTTATAAAGCCCTTTGCGGTCACGGCGTTCACATTCTTCAAGGCTGGTGGCAACATGCACCTCGACAAAGGCGCCAAAGCTCTCGATCTCTTCGCGTACCGCGCGCCGCGTGGCAGAATAGGGTGCAATGGGCGCACAAATAGCAATGCCGCCATTTTTGGTAATTTCACTGGCCACATAGCCAATTCTGCGGATGTTCAAATCACGATGTTCCTTTGAAAACCCGAGTTCCGAAGACAGGTTTTTGCGCACCACATCGCCATCAAGCAAGGTCACAGGCCGACCGCCCATTTCCATCAGTTTAACCATTAATGCGTTGGCAATGGTCGATTTTCCTGAACCGGAAAGGCCGGTGAAAAACACCGTAAACCCTTGTTTTGAACGGGCAGGGCGGGTGCGGCGCAATTCCTGAACCACCGATGGAAAGGAAAACCATTCCGGAATATCCAAGCCCTCGGACAGGCGGCGGCGCAATTCGGTGCCGGAAATATTCAGCACGGTCATGCCTTTGGCAACCTCGTCGATGGGTTCGTATTGGGCTTTTTCCTGCACATAAACCATGTGCTTGAAATCAACCATTTCGATGCCCATTTCGGCCTCGTGCTGCTTAAACAGCTTTTGTGCATCATACGGCCCGTAAAAATCTTCACCGGCCGAGTTTTTGCCGGGGCCTGCGTGATCTCGTCCAATGATAATATGGCTACACCCATGGTTTTTGCGGATCAACCCATGCCACACAGCCTCGCGCGGGCCACCCATGCGCATGGCCAAATTCAGCAGGCTTAATGACGTAGTAGAGCTGGGGTATTTATCCAGCACGGCCTCGTAACAACGCACCCTTGTGAAATGGTCAATATCGCCGGGTTTGGTCAACCCAACCACCGGATGGATCAGCAGGTTTGCTTGGGCTTCCTTAGCGGCACGAAAGGTCAGTTCCTGATGGGCGCGGTGCAACGGGTTGCGGGTTTGAAAGGCCACAACTTTGCGCCAGCCCATCTTGCGAAAAAACGTCCGCAGCTCGTTTGGTGTGTTGCGCCGACCGCGATAATCGTAATGCACGGGGGCCTGAATGCCAATAACCGGCCCGCCCAGATACACATTTCCGGCAGTGTTATGCAGGTAATTTACCGCCGGATGGGCGCTATCATCGGCACCAAAAACGTTTGTGGCTTCCAGCGGTTTGTCTGGCGTCCATATATCGGTGATCGACAGAATGGCCAGAATAACACCCTCGGCGTCGCGCAGAGCAATGTCTTGGCCCGCATCGATGGTATCAGCAAACTTTTCCGACACATCAAGGTTGATCGGCATCGGCCATAACGCACCATCTGCCAGCCGCATGTCTTTGACAACGCTGTTATAATCGGCCTCAGACATAAAGCCTTTAAGCGGGTTAAACCCGCCATTCATCAGCAATTCCAGATCACAGGTCTGGCGCGCCGTCAGATCCCAGCTGGGCAGATCAGCGGCCTCGAATTTCAGCTTTTCAGCGGAATCGTGGGAAACAAAAAGCTCGGGAACCGGAATTAGATTTTGCTGCATCATTTGGAAAATGGCCTGTAAATTATTGGGTTTGCTTAACTATTGGTATTTAACGCGGGCCATCGCAAATGCCAAATGTTTTGTCAAACAGATAAGCCCACTGGCCACGCAAATACCGGCCAGTGGTTAAAACTTTACCAATTATTCATTCTCGGACAGGAATTTTTCCGCCTCGAGCGCTGCCATACAGCCCATACCAGCCGAGGTAACCGCTTGGCGATAGACATAATCGGTCAAATCGCCCGCCGCAAAAACCCCGGGAATCGACGTGGCTGTGCTGTCGGGTTTGGTCACCACATAACCGCCCATATGGGTTTCCAGAACGTCTACAACCAACTCGCTAGACGGTTTATGGCCAATGGCAATAAACACACCCTTGCAAGGAATTTCGGTAATTTCGCCAGTTTTCACATGTTTGACGCTCACAGATTCAACGCCTAACGGGTCTTCGGAGCCTAAAATCTCCTCAACCTCATGAAACCAGAGCGGTTCAATTTTGGGATTTTTGAACAACCGTTCTTGCAAGATTTTTTCCGAACGCAGCTCGTCTCGGCGATGAATTAACGTAACCTTGGAGGCAAATTTGGTCAGAAACAGTGCTTCTTCAACCGCGGAATTACCGCCGCCAACCACAACAATTTCCTGCCCGCGATAAAAGAACCCATCACAGGTCGCACAGGCCGAAACCCCGAAACCCTTGAACTTTTCCTCGGATTCCAGCCCCAGCCAGCGCGCTTGGGCGCCCGTGGCAAAAATTACCGCATCGGCCGTATAGGTGGTGCCGCTTTCGCCAATTGCGGTAAAGGGCCGGTTCGACAGATCAACACTGGCGATATGATCGCCGATAATTTCAGTGCCTGCAGCGCGGGCGTGTTCCTCCATTTCCACCATTAAATCAGGGCCTTGCACCTCTTTACGCGAAGGCCAGTTTTCCACCTCGGTGGTGATGGTCAATTGCCCGCCGGGCTGCATGCCCTGAATTAAAATCGGGTCCAGCATCGCGCGAGAGCCATAGATGCCTGCGGTATAACCGGCAGGGCCAGAGCCAATGATCAGAAGTTTTGTGTGTTTGGTATCGGACATGGTTTTTCCTTAAACAGTTTCACCCTATATAGGGGGTGCAAGGCGGTGTTTGAAGACCGGATTTGAACCTAAAATTATGACAATGCCGGCAATTATTTGCCCGGGAAAACCGATTAGTTTGCGAAATAATATTGCGCATCCGGCGGGTTTTGCCTAATAAGGGCAAAAATCATCAAGGCGAGCCGCAAAATGTCTATCAGTAAACTTGATCCGATTGATCGTAAAATTTTGGCGGAATTGCAGGGTGATGGTCGCATGACCAATGTTGAATTATCGCAACGGGTTGGCATTTCGGCCCCCCCCTGCCTGCGCCGCGTGCGGGTGTTGGAGGAATCCGGTCTGATCAAAGGTTATCATGCCGATGTTTCAGCCCGCGATCTGGGGTTTGAGGTTCAGGTTTTTGCCATGGTTGGCCTGCATTCACAGGCCGAAAGCGATCTTTCCGCCTTTGAAAACAGGGTGCAGGATTGGCCCTTGGTGCGCGAATGCCACATGCTTAACGGTGAAATCGACTTTATTTTGAAATGTGTGGCACCGGATCTGTCGACCTTTCAAAATTTCCTGACCGAGCAGCTGACCTCGGCTGATAATGTCGCCAGCGTTAAAACCTCGTTGGTTATTCGCGGTGCAAAAGACGAACCCGGCGTGCCATTTTCAATTCTAGAGGCCCGCGCCCTAGCGGAATGAATTTGTGATCACAGAGATTTGCCGCCCGTAATCCGGTTCATTCCGATGGGTGGCGCGGCGATAGGAAAAATATTCCTTTTCAAATGTATAGGTGCATTTCTTTACCCATTCTGCGCTGTGAATTTTTTGTGCATTCAGGTCTGTGATCACAAAATCGGGCAGGTCAAACAGGTATTTCCCGGCTTTGCCATTGATAAAAAACCGCGCGTTATCTGTGTTGTCATCATAAAAATTCTCGAAAAACTCTTGCCCGACCTCATAAGATTGCTGGCTGATGGTCGGGCCAATTACCGCGCGAATATTTTCCCGCTTGGCCCCTAGATTGATCATGGCATCAATCGTGTTGCCAATAATGCCCGAGGCCGCCCCCTTCCAGCCCGCATGGGCCGCGCCGATGATTTTCTGATCGGGGTCACTAAACAGAACCGGCGCACAATCCGCCGTTAAAATACCAAGGCCGATATCGGGCAAAGCACTGACCATTGCATCGGCTTTTGGCTGGCGGTCAGGCCAGTTCGGGGTGTCAACCACAACAACTTGGTTTGAATGAATTTGCTGCAAAAACAGCAGGTTAGCATCTGGTATATTCACGTATTCAGAAATTTTCTGGCGGTTTTCCATAACAGAGCGTTCCGCATCGCCAGACCCGTATCCGCAATTGAGGCTGAAAAACAACCCCTGCGATACGCCGCCTTTTCGTCCGAAAAAACCGTGGGATTGTCCGGTGAAAAGGTTGGAAGTTACGGGATCAAGGGGCATCGTCAAATCCTGTCAAAGGGGCGGTATCAATGCTGCGCAGGGCCATTACCTTAAACAGTTTGCCCATTTCATCGGGATGCACAAGCCGGTGATGGGCGGAAATTATCGTGTCGATATCTTGTTGGAGAGCGGTTTCAGCCAGTGCATTTGCCCGTGCGCTAATGCCTATATTTTCCAGAAAATACCCTTGGCTGGTAAATTGCATTTGACATTGCGCTGCATCGCAAAGTGGTTGAAATTGCACATGGGCGGTCAGATCACTTTGGCCTTGAAAAGTTAAAGGGCTAGATGAAGAATGATCTTTAACGGCTTGAAATGTATCTGAAACACCGGACAGGTCCCCATAGTCAATCAGCAGGGCAGCACCGCCAAAACGCCGGATGCGTCGCCCGATTTCGCGGGCAATCTTTAAGGACAAAGGCGAAGTTTCAACCAGAATGCCATTGGGCAAATCTGGAAATAATCGGTCCAGCACCGCGTTTTGCACAGGTTTGGCCAGCAAAAATTCAAACCGGCCATCTTGAAAATCAACCCGGCGTTCTTGCCAGCCCGCATCGCTGAAAACATATTGCTCAATCGGCAAGGCGTCAAAAAACTCGTTTGCAACCAGAACAAGCGGCAGATCCGGAATTTGCTCAACCCTGTCCAGATGCATAATACTGTGATTCTTCAGGGCGTTAGATTGTATTTGGCGCAGCACAGGGCTGGTTTCGACCAGCGCAATCTGCATCGCATCCAGAAATTCAGGAAACTGTGCCGCAACCCTCAAAATATCGGCCATCAACGTGCCTCGTCCGGGGCCAAGCTCTGCCAGAACAAACCGTTCTGGCGCGCCCTGATCTTGCCATGCCTGTATCAGCCATATGCCCAGCATTTCGCCAAACATCTGGCTGATTTCCGGCGCGGTTGTGAAATCCCCGGCTGTGCCAATCGGGTTATTTGTGGTGTAATATCCCAGTTTCGGGTGGCTTAGGCACAGGTCCATATAGCGCGAAACCGGCATTGGTCCGGTCTGGTCAATTTCTTGCTGAATGATCTTTCCAAGCGGAGTCATTTTTGGCGTTTGCTAAGCGCTAAAAAGATAATTCCCCCTATTATCATAGGCATAGACAGGGCTTGCCCCATGGTAATGCCATATTCCCCCAACCGGATAATGTGACCAAGCGGGTTGGCTGCGCTAACAAATTGCGCGTCGGGTTCGCGGTAAAACTCGACAAAAAACCGCGCTGCGCCATAACCGGTAAGGAAAACCCCGATCATCCGTCCGGGTGCTTTCAGCCAGCCTTTGCGCCAGATCAGAAATGCCATGATAACCAGCAATAACGCGCCTTCCAGCGCTGCTTCGTATAGCTGGCTGGGATGGCGGGCGCAAAGGGTCAGCCAGCCTTCGGGGCAGATTTGGGCGCGTGGGTCAGGAAAAATCATGGCCCAGCCTACATCGGTGGGCCGGCCCCATAATTCACCATTTATAAAATTGGCAAGCCGGCCAAGCAGTAAACCGATTGGTGCGGCCATAGCAATTGCATCGCCAACGCCAAGCAGGGGTAATTTGTTGCGCCAGCTAAACAGAATTGTGGCAATTACCACCCCTAACATGCCTCCATGGAAAGACATGCCGCCTTTCCAGACTTGCAGTATTTCAACAATGTTCTGGGAGTAATAGGCGAAATTATAGAACAAAGCGAACCCTATGCGCCCGCCAAGGATAATTCCGACCACCATCCATGTCATTAGGTCCTCGACCTGTCGCGCGGTCATCGGCGGGGCACCCCAAAGCTGTGGGCGGTTGACCAAAACAACGATATACCGCCAGCCAAGCAAAATTCCGGCAATATAAGCCAGCGCATACCAGCGCAGCGCCAGGGTAAAACCGAACAGGTCTATTGAAAAAATTTCCGGCGAAATGTTGGGGAATTCGATCAGGTAAAGCATTTTTGCTCCGTTTTGGGTCAATGGCTTGGGCCAGTTTTGATGTCTATGTTTATAGCTATGCTTGGCAAACGTCCAAGACAATCCTATATGGTGCAGTATATTGAACAGGAGCAAGCCATGCAGACCCGTAATAAAATCATGGATGATATGTCCAAATTGATGTCAAACGCCATGGGGGTTGCCCAAGGTGCCAAAACCGAGGCCGAAATTGCCGCCAAATCCTTGATGGATCGGTGGTTGGCTGATCGCGAATTTGTTACCAGAGAAGAGTTCGAAGCCGTGCAGGCAATGGCTCAAAAGGCCCGCGAAGCCAATGAAATGCTGTTGGCGCGCATAGAGGCGCTGGAATCAAAGAAAAGGTAACCCCCAGATTTCAACGAATCGCTTTACAGGCACGGGTTTTACCCCCACCATATGTTGTATGCCCTATTCGGGCTTCCGCTAGTATTGGCGGCCAGCCCTTTTCTTAGTGGCGCCGGAGGCGATATGGATGCTGTTGAAGAATTTTTAAGTGCCGATGATCTCCACCCGATTGATCTGGTCGAATCCCTTGCGGAACTGAACGCATGGGATTTTGACAGGGTTGCCGATGACCAGATCGCCATGGTGATCGAGGGAAGCTGGCGTAATTATACCCTTAGCCTCGTGTGGTCGGAATATGATGAAATCCTGAAACTGGTCTGCACTTTTGATCTGGACCCGAAAAAAGTAAACCTGCCAAACCTGTTTGAGGCCCTTGATCTGGCCAATGACCAAATCTGGACCGGCGCTTTTACCCTGTGGCCCGACCAGAAATCCATGGTGTTTCGATACGGGTTGAACCTGTGTGGCGGCGCGATTGCCACCGGCGCGCAAATTGACAGTATGGTCCGTGACTGTCTGGAACATTGCGAGCGGTTCTATCCGGCTTTTCAACTGGTGTGCTGGGGCGGCGAAACCCCCAAAGACGCAATGCGTATCGCCATCGGGCGCAGCTATGGCCGGGCCTGAAACCGTGCATAGCATACCGGAAATTGTAGCCCGAAAAGGCCTTGTTTTACTGGGCTGCGGCAAAATGGGCGGCGCTATGCTGGAGGGCTGGTTAAGCAGCGGTTTTCCGGTTGGCTCGGTCTGGGTGCAGGACCCGAACCCGTCGGCGCGCTTAATCGAACTGGCCAAAACCGGCTTACATCTTAATCGGGATTTACCCAAATCGGCGGCAGTATGCATCATCGCGGTAAAGCCGCAAATGATGGGGGAAGCCCTGCCAAAAATCATCGATACCAAAGATAGTTCAACGGTATACCTTTCTATTGCCGCTGGCACGCCGATCACCAGATTTGAAAGTATTCTGGGCGCGGATGCCGCGATTATCAGGGCCATGCCCAATACCCCGGCGGCGATTGGCAAGGGCATTACCGCGCTGGTTGGCAATGCCAATGTTACCCCTGAAATGATGCATATTTGCGAGGCGTTGCTGGGGGCGGTTGGCCAGACCGTGCAGTTGCAATCAGAGGATCAAATGGATGCGGTGACGGCGGTTTCGGGTTCCGGCCCTGCTTATGTTTTTCATCTGATAGAAACCATGGCCCAAGCGGGCATAACCCAGGGCTTGCCCGCCGATCTGGCCATGCAACTGGCCAAGGCCACGGTTGCTGGCGCGGGGTTGCTGGCGGAACAATCCGGGCAATCTCCGGCACAATTGCGGGTAAATGTCACCAGCCCCGCAGGCACCACGGCCGCGGCGCTAGAGGTTCTGATGGACCCGCAAACCGGATTTCCGGTTCTGGTTGACAAAGCCGTCAAAGCCGCCGCAGAGCGCAGCCGCGCATTGCGAGATTGACATTTATGTTGCGGTGCAGCATAATGTGGCATCCCAACAAAAAGGTGCTGCTATGTTTGACCCAAAAGATTTCCCGTTTGATGCAAAAAAGATGGCCGAGTTTTTTAGCGCCGGCGATTTTGCCAAGGATTTCCCCGATAATGCCGAAAGCCTGATCGCCACCCAAAAGAAAAATATGGAAGCTTTGGAAAAAGCCAACAAAGCTGCGGCGGCCTCTTTTCAGACCTTGTTTACCAAACAAATTGCATTGTTTGAAAAAACCATGGCGGATGCCAAAACCCGGATCGATAATGCCAAGCCCGATACCAGCGGCGACACCGCAAAAGCCGCGTTTGAACAGGCTTTGCAGCAAATGGGCGACATGGCAAAAACCGCGCAAGCAGCAAATACCGAAGCACTGGAAATCGTCGGCAAGCGGGCGCAAGAATCAATCAAGGAAATGCAGGAACTGGCCAACAAGGCCACAAAAAAGTAACCTTTTGTTAATGCCGCTTGCAATTTTGTGCTGACAGTATTTTTATTGGCCTAAATCAACAGGGGCCAAAATGCTGGATTTTGACACATTTTTGAAAACCGATATTCGCGTCGGGCGGATCACCAAAGCCGAGGCTTTCCCCGAGGCCCGCAACCCCGCGATCAAAGTCTGGGTCGATTTTGGCGACCAGATCGGGGTTAAGAAAAGTTCGGCCCAGATCACCGCGCATTACACGCCGGAAAATCTGGCGGGGCGGTTGGTTTTGGGGGTTGTCAATTTTCCTCCGAGACAAATCGGTAAATTTATGTCAGAGTTTCTGCTGCTCGGGCTGCCCGATGAAACCGGTGGCATCGTGCTGCTGAAACCGGACCAAGACGTGCCGCTGGGCGGCAGAATGCATTAGGAAAAATAATGGCCAAACCAAGAATTATCGTAACCCGCAAGCTGCCTTATGCGGTGGAAAAACGCCTGAAAGAGGTTTTTACCGTGGCGCTGAACCCGTCGGATCAACCGTTTGATGCAGCAAAATTAACCAGCGCCTTGCAATATGGCGACGGAATTATCAGCACCTTTGGTGATGATCTGAATGCCGAAATCCTTGCGGCGGGGGCCGCTGGCAAAGCGCAAATCATTGCCAACTTTGGCGTGGGGACCAACCATATTGATCTGGATGCAGCCACGCAAAACAACCTGGTTGTCACCAATACACCCGGCGTTTTAACCGACGCAACCGCTGACATTGCCATGACCCTAATTCTGAACGCCACGCGCCGGACCTATAAACATGAAACCGCGCTGCGAAACGGCAACTGGAAAGGCTTTGATCTGGTATCGGGGCTGGGCATGGCCTTGCAGGGCAAAACCCTGGGCATTATTGGCATGGGGCGTATTGGTCAGGCGGTTGCGGTGCGGGCCTATTTCGGTTTTGGCATGAAAATCATGTATTTCAACCGCTCGAAAATCGAAAATGTGCCAATTCCGGGGGCGCAATCCATGGAGACAATCGAAGACCTGATGGAGGTTTCGGATGTGGTTTCCCTACATCTGCCGGGCGGTGAGGATAACCGCAATACCATTTCGCGCGCACGCCTTAATCTGATGAAAAATACCGCTTATCTGGTGAATACCGCGCGGGGTGACGTGGTTGACCAGCAAGCCCTGATCGAAGCCTTGCGCGCTGGTATTATTGCCGGTGCGGGGCTGGATGTTTTTGCGGATGAACCAGAGGTGCCGGCAGAACTGGTGGCGATGGAAAACGTATCGTTATTTCCGCATATCGGCAGCGCAACTTTGGATGCGCGCAATGCGATGGGCATGTGTGCGGTGGATAATCTGATCAGCCATTTTAGTGGCCGGATGCCTGCCAACAAAGTTAACTAAGGCAAAGCAGGTTAATTTCCGGTGGCTTCGCGCCAGTGGCGGCGGCACAGCGAGACATAGGTTTCGTTGCCGCCGATTTGCACCTGTGCGCCGCCGGTCAGCGCGTTGCCATCGGCGCCTTGACGCACCACCATGGTGGCTTTTTTGCCGCATTTGCAAATGGTGCGAATTTCGCGCATTTCATCTGCCAAGGCCAGCAAGGCGGCGGATCCGGGGAATAATTCTCCCATGAAATCAACCCGTAAGCCGTAACACATGATTGGCACGTTCAATTCATCCACCGCAATTGCCAACTGCCAAACCTGATTTTTTGTCAGGAATTGTGCTTCGTCAATGAACACACAGGCGGGTTTTTCCAAGGCGTGTCTGGCTTTGATTATATCAAAAAGATTATCCTCCGGCGCAAACATATCGGCCTTTGCATCAATGCCGATCCGGCTGGCGATTTTGCCGGTGCCAGCCCGATTATCGAGCTTGGCGGTCAGCAAATAGGTATCCATACCGCGTTCGTTATAATTGTAGGAGGCTTGCAAAAGCAGGGTGCTTTTGCCAGCATTCATCGTCGAATAATTGAAATATAATTTGGCCATGGTTGATTTAACAATTCTTGCACTGCGGGTTCAACGATAAAAGATATTGCCACCAAACTGACCGCGTGGTGACAGGGTATTGAACCAGCCGGGATTCATGCTGGCGGCATGGAAAAACAGTGCGCCATTGGTGATGTCTTCCTGACGGTCGGTTAACAAGGTTAGCGCCATTGCCAGTGTGCGGGATTTCTCGTTTGGTTCGTTAAAGACACCATTCGGGATAGAATCGCAGCGATAGGAAAACTGGCAAGCGCCATTATAGCGTTGGTCAATAACGCCGCAAATTGAATCGGGAAAACGCGGGTCAGCGGCACGGTTCAGGATAACCTCGCCCACGGCGCGCAAGCCTTTGTCAACGGTGCCGCGGGCCTCGTGATATAGTGCCTCGCTCAGGCAGCTTTGATCCTGCTTGGTGTATTGGGTGTCTGGCAAGGTCAGGTTTGATGAGCCAACCGTCGCGCAGCCTGCCAGCAGCACAAGGATGGATAGACTGACAAAAAAAGATTTTAACACATGCTTTTCCAAAAACTTCGAACAGGCGGCTTAATGCAGTATTTTGTAAAAAAGTGCAAGCTATAGTGATTTTTGCTGTTCTTTTGTAACAAAACAGACCATGTAGGGGGAGATGTCATAAAAACGTCATAAACGGCAAGAGGCACAGGATGAGCGCAACAGAATCTCTTTTACGGCTGGTAGGGTCGGTCAGTATATTGCTGTGGGGGCTTTATATGGTGCGCACCGGCATCACCCGCGCCTTTGGCGGAGAGCTGCAGCAAATTATCGGGCGGGCGGTTTCAAACCGGTTCAGCGCCTTTATTTCGGGCATATTTGTAACCTTGATTGTGCAAAGCTCCACCGCGACCGCCTTGATCATTTCCAGCTTTGCCAGCCGCGGGGTTATCGGGTTGACGGCGGCTTTGGCGGTGATGTTGGGGGCGGATGTCGGCACCACGATTGTGGCGCAAATATTATCTTTTGATCTTAGCTTGCTGCCTTATATTCTGGCGGTTACCGGATTGGTTTTGCATGGTAAAAACCGGTCCAGCAAAATGCGCCAGGTTGGCCGGTCGGTGTTTGGTTTGGGGCTGATGTTGCTGGCACTGTCGCTGATTGTTGCCACATCCGAACCGTTGCGCGATTCCGGTATGTTGGCTGAATTGTTCGGGTCGCTGCGCGATGAACCGCTGATTGCCATTCTTTTGGCAGCGCTTTTGACATGGGTGGCCCATTCCAGTCTGGCCATTGTTTTGCTGGTGATGAGCTTTGCCCTGGGTGGTATTATCAGCATCGAGCTGGCGTTTATGCTGGTGCTGGGGGCCAATCTGGGCGGGGCTTTGCCGCCGATTATGGCCACCCTGAACGAGGGCGATCTGGCGCGGCGGGTGACCTTTGGCAATGCCGGATTCAAGCTAATCGGGGTGATTTTGGTGCTGCCTTTTGTCGGGGTTATCCAGCCTTATTTGCAGGTGCTGGGGGATGATCCGGCGCGTTTGGTGGTGAATTTCCACACGGCGTTCAACATTGGAATTGCGATTGTTTTTCTGCCTGTTGTGCATATTGCCGGGCGGATTTGGGAACGATTGATCAAAAGCTCCAACGGTCATCAAGATGATGAGCTGCCACGGTTTCTGGATGAAAATGCTGTCAATACACCGGTTTTGGGGCTGGCTTGTGCCACCCGAGAAGTGACGCATATGGCTGAAATCGTTGATCAAATGCTGCGCGGTGTTACCGAATGCCTTGAAAGCGATGATTATTCTCGGGTCGAAGAATTGATCGAACTGGATGATCAGGTTGATAATCTTTATGATGAAATCAAAGGCTATGTTACCCGTATTTCCCGCCAGGAAGTAGACCAGCCCGAAGGCGACCGGATTGTTGAAATTCTGATGTTTACCACTAATCTGGAACATATGGCCGACATTGCCGAAAACCTGCTGGGGGCGCTGGAGAAACGGTCAAAAATGGAGGTGGGTTTTTCCAAGGAAGGCCTGGCAGACCTGCTCACCCTTAACAAAAGGTTAACCACAAACCTGACCTTGGCGATCAATGTGTTTATGTCAGGCGATGTGGCGATTGCGCGGCAATTGATCAAGGATAAATCCCGCGTTAACAAAATGCAAAATGAATTTGTCTATGCCCATATGGAGCGTCTGAAAGAGGGCCGGATGGACAGTTTGGGCACGTCCAGCCTGCATATGGATATTCTGCGTGACCAACGCCGTATTCATTCGCATATCACTGCGGTGGCGTATCCGGTGCTGGAACAGGCGGGTGGATTGCGGAAATCGCGGTTAAAGAAAAGCAGTTAAGGCGTTTCGGTTCATATTGAATCACAATTCACTGCTTTTCGCTGCGCTTAAACATGAATTGCAATGAATTTACCTCAGCAAAAGCTGGAAACGCTTTAAAGAATAAAATCATCCGCTGTGAAATCAATGATGCCCTTGAAAAAGATTTTCATGTCGATGGTGCCATCGCCGTCAATATCGGCCAGCAAAAATGTGTTGTCTCTGGCATTGGTAAAATATCGCAGCTCGGCGGTGCCGGTGGCAGTGAAATCCGAGGTGCCGAGAAAGGTTAGCTCACCTGCGGCTATGCCAGCCAGATCAACGGTATCAATGCCAGTTTCAAAATCCTTGATCCGGTCGATCTGGCCGGAGTTACTGTCGGAAATATCGTTGAAAACAAACACATCCGCACCGGTGCCGCCTTTCATGATGTCTTTGCCCGCGCCCCCTATCAGGGTGTCATTGCCTGC
>JAKITE010000067.1 GCA_021648225.1 Paracoccaceae bacterium | reverse complement strand
CACGGCATATTGACGCCCAGCGAGGTCTATGACAGAAAAGCAGAACCAACAAAATTAGCAGCATAACAATGAAATCAGATTCATCTTATTTACGCTGCTAGCTGGTCAAAATAGTGGGACCACCTCTAGCCTTGCCGCGCCATCTGCCGATATTCCAGCGCCCGCTCCCGCGCTTGGTTTACGGTTACAAGGTCCGCGCTGCCTAAACCAAAATCAGTTCGCAGTGGTGCGCCCTTTTTATTTTTTTGCCCTTTTACGGTTACGCGCACAATCCAACGGCGCGCCCCGGAAGGATCAACAACCAAATGAAGGCTGTTCCCATCCCCATGCCGCCCAGCGCCTAGGTTCTGAATAAGTCTTTTTGTGAGCTTCCCGCTAATATGTGCCATCTCAAAATACCACTTTCTATACCACGCAAAGAAAGCACATAGGACAAACCGAACGAAATCGAGATAAATCGGAAAGCGTGGCTTGGGTCAATAAAATAAGCTCAAATGACATTTAATGAAGCTGATATAGATTGAGAAAAAAGAGGTAGTGGCGGACAGACAGGGATTCGAACCCTGGAGACGGTTACCCGCCTACACGCTTTCCAAGCGTGCGCCTTCGACCACTCGGCCACCTGTCCACTGGAAATGGTGTTATACGGTTCAACGCGCAAGGTTCAAGGCCTGAATGCGCCGATTTTACATTCCATGCCGATTTTTTTGAAAAATACCAACGACCCGCTACCCAACTCTAGGCTTCGGGCTTATCACCACGAATGGCCGCGCCAAGTTCGTTAATGTTTTTAAGGTTAATATCACGCTGGGCAAACGGAATCTCGATGTTATGTTCCGCGAACAATCGCACAATCTCAAAGTTCATGTCGGATCTGGCCGATAACATCCAGTTCACATCCCGCAAAAAGGCGCGGATTTCAAAATCCATTGAATCCGCCCCGAACCCTTGAAAAATCACCGAAGGCGCAGGGTCTTTTACCACCATCGGGTGTTTTTCAGCGATCCCCAGCATAATTTTCTCAACCAAACGCGGATCAGTGCCATAGGCAACCCCGACCGGCACTTTGACCCGCCCAACCATATTGGAATGGGTCCAGTTCAAAACCGGCCCTGCCACCAGATCACTATTGGGCACAATCACCTGAGAACGCTCAAATGTTTCGATAATCGTAGAACGCACCGCGATCTTGCGCACATAGCCGGAATACGGCCCGGCCTCGATCCAGTCGCCTTCCTTGATCGGGCGCTCAATCAGCAAAATAATACCCGAAACAAAATTCGAAACAATGTTTTGCAAGCCAAAACCAATACCGACAGAAAGCGCACCGGCAACAATGGCCAGACTGGAAAGATCAATGCCGGTGGCCGAAATCGCCGCCAGCGCCGCCAATGTAAAACCAACATAGGAAATGCCCGAAAGGATGGCATTTTTACCGCCGGTATCCATGCGGGTGCGCGGCAAAACCGAGGTTCTGAATACCTTTTGCAGCACCCGCGTCAGCATATAGCCAAGGGTGAAAACCATGCCGAACACAAATACCACGCTTGGCGATATCCGCGATTCCCCCAACGGGATACCGTCATTCAGCAATACCCAGATTTCGGTCAGATCCGAGACCCGCGCCCCCCAGATCAGCGCCAGAAACGGCACCGTTCCCAGCACAATCATAAACCCGAGCAACACCGGCAAAAGCCGCAGATCGCTTTTTCCATCCTCCTGAATATCGCTGCCAAGCCAGCTTTCCAATACTTCGACAATGATGGCAAAAACCACATAGGCCGTGCCCAGCAACGCCAGTGACAGGATGGTCGGATACAGCAAAAACTGTGCCGCCGCGAAATACCCGATTGCCGCCAGTATCGGTGACGCAATCGACAGCACCAGCACGGCGCGGCGAATGAACCGCAAAAACGCAACATTGAACCCGTCATCCTTGCCCGGGTCGGTTGAAATCTTTATTAACCGCGCAGCGCGATACAGGAAAAAGCTGCCCAGCAGCACAATGGGAAATTCAATCGCAGCCGTTACATCAGGGGCCAGCACCATGCGCCCCACAATCGCATCGGCCAATGTTTTCAGAATCAGGATCAAACCCAGCATGGCAATAATGCGTCGCGCCGGTTTTTTGTATTCAACCGAAATAATCCCGATACTGCGGGTGGCCCAACGCCCGCCCGTCAGGCTGTTTCCCAACCAATAACTGCCCACGGCAATGACCGCGATTATCGGCAATTCTCTGGCAATTGCCTGACTCCAAAATCCCGGAATACCGGAGAATTCAACCGCCCAGATCAATCCAGCCGCCACCAGCCCCGGTATAACAATGCGCATAATATTCAACAGCAATGCCCAGCCCAGCCGACGGCCCGGAGTTCCGGCATTTTCGATCAGCCGGCCAAGACGGCGCAGCAGTATCGGCAAAGCCCCGAAAAGCGCAGCAAAACTGACCACAATTACCAGAATAAGAAACGGCAACCGGTGCAAAAGCTGACCGCGATAGATTTGCTCAGGGCCAAAGGGCTCGGATATTTCATTCCAGACACGGGTTGAATACCGGCCCAGTTCGGCGATGACCTTGCCAAACAGCGCCGGATTAAGCGGCGAAGGCCCAAGGGTGGTTAGCTGTTCGTTGATACGCGCGCGGATCAGGCTATCAATTTGTTTAATCAGGTCATTTGCCCGCCGATAGGCCACGTCTGCCTCCAGCACCGGCACATTGGCGCGGGCCAGCGCCTGCGTAGTTTCGGCCCTGAATGCTGCAATTTCGGGAGGCTCGGGAACATCCCCTTCGGGCACGGGGCCAAGCGCCGCAAGCTGCGCTGCCAAATCGGTTACCGCCGCAAGCCCTTCTTGATACATGGCCTGTGCCGCACTGCGCTGGCCGGCCAGCTCGGTGCGCAAAATTTCCAATGACGGGTTTGATGCCTGTTTTTGTTCCAGCACCGTTGCCGCACGGCTGGCGGTTGCGCTCCAGACTGCTAGATTTTCAAGCTGTTCATCGGTTTGCGCCGCGCCAACCCCTGCCAAAAGGCAAAACAGCAAAAACACAAAAGGGCGTAAAATAGATTTGACCATAAAACTTTATTCCGCGCAGCACCACGAATTGCAAGCAGGTTTAATTATTCCACCACCATAACCGATGGAATATCGTCGCGCCCCTCCAGCAACCATTGCGGCACCGGCAGACCTTTTGATTGCAAAAATTCAGGGTTAAACAGCTTTGATTGATACCGCGTGCCATAATCAGCCAGCACCGTAACAATGGTATGCCCCGGCCCCATATCCTTGGCCATCCGTATGGCGCCAGCAATGTTGATGCCGGTCGAGGTGCCCATACAAAGCCCCTCCTCGGCCAGCAGATCAAATATAATCGGCAAGGCTTCGCGGTCAGAAATATTATACGGCATATCCACCTCCAACCCTTCCAGATTGGCGGTAATACGCCCCTGCCCGATACCCTCGGCGATTGAGCTGCCCTCGGATGCCAGCGTTCCGGTGGTATAATAACTATAGATCGCAGCGCCGTCCGGATCTGCCAGACCAATTTTGATATCCTTGTTTTTGTGGCGCAGATATGTGGCCATGCCCGCCAAAGTGCCGCCAGAACCAACCGCACAGATAAACCCGTCGATTTTGCCATTGGTTTGCGACCAGATTTCCGGCGCGGTGCTGTCAATATGGGCTTGGCGATTGGCAAGATTATCAAACTGGTTGGCCCAGATTGCGCCGTTCGGGTCGGCTTTTGCCAAAGCCTCGGCCAAGCGGCCCGAATAGCGCACAAAATTATTGGGGTCTTTGTAGGGCTTGGCCGGAACCTCGATCAATTCCGCGCCTGTCAGGCGGATCATGTCTTTTTTCTCCTGACTTTGGGTGTCGGGAATAACAATCACAGTGCGAAAGCCCATGGCGGCACCCACCAGCCCAAGGCCAATACCGGTATTGCCTGCCGTGCCTTCTACAATGGTGCCACCGGGGCGCAATTCTCCGGTTTTGACCGCAGCCTGAATAATAGACAAGGCCGCGCGGTCTTTGACCGATTGCCCCGGATTCATGAATTCGGCTTTGCCCAAAATCTCGCAGCCCGTCAATTCCGATGCCTTGTTCAGGCGGATAAGCGGCGTATTGCCGATGGCAGCCGGCAGGTCATTATACGTTTTCATGCTGTGAAACCTTTGAATTACTTAGGATTTTACAATCTATGGATTTTTTAGTTTTGCACAAGTCAGAAGCAGTTTTTTTCATGCATCTATGCAAAACCCGATCAACCCTCTATATAAAAGTGATAAAACACAAAATATTTGAGGTCATTGAATGACACCCACACGTCGCATATTTCTGGCCGGACTTGGCAGCGCAACCGCGCTGGCCGGTTTTACCGCCACCCCCGCCTTGGCCGCCACATCAACCCGCCGGTTTTCGGCGGTTCTGGGCCGTAAACAGGTGGGCGAAACCTCGGTAATGCTAACCCGCACCGGCGGTCGCGTTATTGCCGAGGTCGAGGCACGGCTGGATATCAGCATCCTTGGCATCATCAATTTCAACTACCATCTTTCCAGTCGCGAGGTTTGGCAAAACGGGGTGTTGCAGGAATTGCGCGCCTCAACCAATAATGATGGCACTGCGGAATATGTAAATGCCAACCGTGTTGATGGCGGTTTGCAAATTGATGGCACCGGTTTTCAAGGCGTGGTTGCGGGCAACCCTGCCACCACCAGCTATTTTACCGCAGATTTTATGGCCCGCCCCACATGGATCAGCACCCAGACCGGCAAGCCGCTGGATTTAACCATCCGCAATGCGGGTACATCAACCTTTAATACAAACGAGGGTGCATTGAATTGCACCAAATACATCACCCAGGGGCCGCTTAAGATAAACCTGTATTACGATTCCAGTTTTGAATGGGTTGGCACTAATTTTCGGGTTGCAGGCCGCACAGCAAATATCGCCATGACATCGCGCGGACAACCTTTTAATGCGATATGGACAGGCTAACCCTGCCCTATATTACAGGGTTTGATCCAATGCTTTGATCAACTGTTCGACCTCACCCTCGGTCGTATAATGCACAAAGCTAAGGCGCAAAACACCTTTGGCAGGGTCAATATCCAAACCTTCCAGCAGACGCACCGCATAAAAATCACCGCCCCCTGCCATGATATTATGTTTGGTCAATTCCTGCGCCAGTTCGGCGCCATCTTTGCGGCCCTGAAACGCCACGGTCGGAACCCGCCCCGCAACACTGCTTGGCCCGATCAGGCGAATATCATTACGCCCGCGCAAATATTCCAGCAATGGCGCCAAAACCCTGGCCTCCTGCGCTGCTTGCAACCCATAAACCGCCCGCCCGCGCGCTGCCGCATCGGGATTGCTGGCAAAATGATGGTCATGCACCAGATCCACATAATCTGCCAAACCGGCACAGGCGGCAATCTGGGCGTGATCCGGCCCTGCCGGTGTGAATTTCTTGACGCGCGAATTTGCATTAAAATAATGCCCCTGATTGGGCAGCACATCCGCCAAAGCAGCCCGAACATACATAATCCCCTGATGCGGCCCAAAGGTTTTATAGGCCGAAAACAGGTAAATATCCGCCACCAGATTACCGATATCAGGCAAGCCATGCGGGGCAAAGCTAACGCCGTCTACACAGGAATACGCCCCCGCCGCGCGGACCGTGGCGCAAATTTCCAGCACAGGGTTGATCTCGCCCACCAGATTGGAAACATGGGGAAAACAAACCAGTTTTACCTTGTCATCCAGCAGATTGGCCAGATCGGCAATGTCCAGATGTCCGGTTTCCGCATCGACCCGCCATTCACGTATTTCAATGCCGCTTTGTGCCAAACGCCGCCACGGGCCGGTATTGGCTTCGTGGTCTTGGTTGGTCACGATAACCACGTCGCCCGGTTTCAGGAATTGCCGAAAGGCCTGTGCCAGAACATATGTGTTTTGCGTGGTTGAGGGGCCAAAGCTCAGCTCATCAACCCCGATATTCATAATCGCAGCCAACCGCACCCGCGCCTCGTCCATTTCAGCACCCGCCAAAGTAGACGCGGCATAAGGCGCATAAGGCTGCACCTTGCGCTGGTGGTAATAGCGAAACAGCCGGTCAATTACCGGTTTGCAGGTATAACTGCCACCGGCATTTTCAAAAAATGCCTGCCCTTGCAAGGTTGGTTCCTGAAAAGCCGGAAACTGGCTGCGGATAAAATCTATGTCAAAACCCATTGCCGTTTTTCCTTTTGAATGTAAATAATCCGGCCCAGTCTGGCGCGCAAATCAAGCTGATACAAGCTGTTTTCAGCATAGGGCTTTACTGGCGGCTGCCATGCCCCATATGTTGGGCAGCTAACCGGCGTAAAAGGGGAATTTACATGGCTTGGATATATCTGATGATTGCGGCGACCTTTGAAATGGGCTGGGCGATCGGTTTGAAATACACCGAAGGGTTTTCCAAATTATGGCCCTCGGTGCTTACAGTTGCCGCAATGATTGTCAGCTTTCAATTTCTGGCACTGGCCATGAAAACCCTGCCGATTGGCACCGCTTATGCGGTCTGGACAGGCACCGGCGCGGTTGGGGTTGCCATACTGGGCATGTTCCTGTTTGGCGAATCCAGAGAAATGGCGCGTATTTTCAGCATTGTATTGATCGTGGCCGGAGTGGTTGGGCTAAAGGTGTTTTCGGGGCAGGCAACGGCTTGATTTTTGGGCACATGCATCATTAAACGTTCAGCCAATGGCTGTTTTTAGCCCGGTTGGTCCGTTGCTATACCTACTACGCGTTGGGTGTCGGGCTGTTTGCATTGCACCACCAAATACCTCAACCCTAATTCCTGAAGCCGCTGATAATCAGGGTCGATAATGGCCCCGAATTGGCTCTGGACATACAACAACGACCGGCCCGACATGGCCATCGGCGGGATTACCTCTCCTTTGGTTGGATCGAAGTCTTGCAACTCAAATCAACAGATACGCCGCCAACCTTCAAATACTCAAACACCAGATTCAGTCATAACTCCCGCTGGATTAAAAGATAGAAAACCTGAAACCGGATGGTAAATTCAAAGCCTCGATAATTGGCTTTTGATGGAGTGGAAAATTCAATTCCATTTCCTCCGCCGAAGAGATAGCAAAGATAATAAGAGCTGTTTGATTGATCGAACACATCTGCTGGACAAAACAGAACTTTGTTAAGGACTGAAAACTTGATTGCTATAATTTGCCCTGTTCACCGGAATCCGCATGCCGTTGCTGCCCAGATTAGAAATTACGCATCGGTGCATGGCAATTCAGCGTTCCATATTCTTCACCCCTCAATCGAAAGCAAAGATACATTCGCAGGGTTTACCAGCAAACATATATTAAATAGCGATGTAATTTTATGTAAAGATCGCTTTCAGACCAGTTATTATACCGCTTTGGGGGCTGTAATTTCAGCAACAGAAATTATTAATAGTAATCACTCAAACGTAACACATGTTTATTATCATTCCGATGCTGATTTGTTGGTTGAATCTGGCTTTAATGACACGATCCTGAAGCACAATAACGGTTTCCTTTCCAGACAAGCCGGTGAAAGGTGGTATCCTTATCGGGCAATGCTTCGGGATACGCGCTTTCAAGGGGTGCGTGACCATTTTTCAATTGATGAGCCGGATATTAGAATTGGCCGACACGAAGGGAGCTTTTTTGAAATTGAATTATGGAGAGAAATGCTTTTGGTTGTCAGCAAGTTTTTTGGAAAAGAAGCGCTGTCCGATACTTCCTGCCATTGGCCGTTTGAAGCCTGTATTTTTGCGTCAGTTGCAAATAAGCTGCTTGATGGCGCTGCTCCAAGCACAAGCAACCTTGTTTTAACCAAAAACCACCGACATTCTGAAAAAGGCAAAAATATTCGCGATATCGAGGCCAATATGCTGCAAGTCGAAGATATTATCTCGGCTCGCAAAAGAAACAGGCAAAACCGGTGTTTTGGCATGAAGTGGTTTTCAACCGATCTGGACCATCCGGCGCGAAATTTTGTTAAAGAAACTCTGGAAAACGGTGGGTAACGCCTCTTTTGCTACGGTAGAAGTTTTGCGGAGTTGGAGGGCGGGATCTTAAACTCTCGCACCCAAAAGCGCGACTGCGCTTCGGGCGGTCAGCCCGCCCGTCGGAGCTGCTGCGCAGCGTGAGACAAATAATGGTGACCCCGGCAGGACTCGAACCTGCGGCATTCTGCTTAGAAGGCAGACGCTCTATCCAGCTGAGCTACGGGGCCACGCTGAAAGCTTCTTACGGGGAAAAACCGCGCTTGTCAGCGGCATTTTCGCGAAATGTTGCAGTCAGCCTTTTTGTTGCCACAGAATGGGGCATATCCGCGCAAACCATAATAACCACAATATTAACTTAATTGATGCAGTTTACCCTTGAAGATTTGCCAAAAAAGCCAAAGTTTAGGGGTAAGCAAGGAAACGGGTCTATCTTGTCTCGAATCCAAAAGAAAAAGGGGTCCGTTATGCCGTCATTTTCAAATACTCTTGAGGCCGCAATTCACACTGCGCTTAGCCTTGCGAATGAGCGTCACCATGAATTGGCCACGCTGGAACACCTGTTGCTGGCGCTGGTTGATGAACCGGACGCCGAAAAGGTCATGGTGGCTTGCGGCGTTGATATGGACGAGCTGAAGCGTGCATTAGTAAAATTTGTCGATAATGATCTGGAATCGCTGGTGTCGGATGTCGAGGGCTCAGAAGCCGCGCCGACAACCGGTTTTCAGCGGGTTATCCAGCGTGCTGCCATCCATGTGCAAAGCTCTGGCCGCTCCGAGGTGACGGGCGCAAATGTGCTGGTGGCGATATTTGCCGAACGTGAAAGCCACGCGGCATTTTTTCTGCAACAACAGGATATGACCCGTTATGACGCGGTAAATTTCATCAGCCATGGCGTGGCAAAAGACCCGAAATTCAGCGAATCTGTGCCCCTGACCGGGGCCGAGGGTGAAGAGGATATTTTCAGCGAACCCAGCAAGGAAAAAGAAAAAACCGCGCTTGAAAAATACTGCGTGGACCTGAATGCCAAGGCCCGTAAAGGCGATGTTGACCCGTTGATCGGGCGGCGTTTGGAGGTGGATCGCTGTATTCAAATCTTGTGTCGTCGCCGCAAAAACAACCCGTTGCTGGTGGGTGACCCGGGCGTTGGTAAAACCGCCATTGCCGAGGGTCTGGCCCGCAAAATTGTTGATGAAGAAGTGCCTGCTGTGTTGGAAAATGCAACAATATTTTCGCTTGATATGGGCGCGCTTTTGGCCGGAACGCGCTATCGCGGTGATTTTGAAGAACGGCTAAAGGCCGTGATGACCGAAATGGAGGAACATGACGATGCCATTCTTTTCATTGATGAAATTCACACCATTATCGGTGCGGGCGCCACATCCGGCGGGGCGATGGATGCCAGTAATTTGCTGAAACCTGCCTTGCAGGGCGGTAAATTGCGCTGCATGGGGTCAACCACTTATAAAGAATTTCGCCAGCATTTTGAAAAAGACCGTGCGCTTGCGCGGCGGTTCCAGAAAATCGACGTTAATGAACCCAGCATACCGGATTCGATCAAAATTCTGATGGGGCTGAAGCCTTATTTTGAGGAACACCACGATATTCGCTATACCAATGACGCCATCAAAACCGCCGTTGATCTGGCGGCGCGTTATATCAATGATCGTAAATTGCCCGACAAGGCAATTGACGTAATTGACGAGGCCGGTGCGGCGCAAATGCTGGTGGCGGAAAGCAAACGCCGCAAAACCATTGGTGCCAAGGATATCGAGGCCGTGGTGGCGCAAATCGCGCGCATTCCGCCCAAAAATGTATCCAAGGATGATGCAGAAGTTCTGCGCGATCTGGAAAAAAACCTGAAACGGGTGGTGTTTGGTCAGGACAAAGCGATCGAGGCTTTGGCAAGCTCGATCAAACTGTCGCGCGCTGGCTTGCGCGAGCCCGAAAAGCCGATTGGCAATTACCTGTTTGCAGGGCCAACCGGCGTAGGCAAAACCGAAGTGGCAAAACAATTGGCCGACACGTTAGGCGTTGAATTACTGCGTTTCGATATGTCGGAATATATGGAAAAACATGCGGTTAGCCGCCTTATCGGCGCGCCTCCGGGCTATGTCGGTTTTGATCAGGGCGGGTTGCTGACCGACGGGGTTGACCAGCAACCGCACTGTGTTTTGCTGCTCGATGAAATTGAAAAAGCCCATCCGGATGTGTTTAACATTTTGCTGCAAGTGATGGATCACGGCAAGCTGACCGACCATAACGGCAAGGCGATTGATTTTCGCAATGTTGTGCTGATTATGACCAGCAATGCAGGCGCGGCTGAACAGGCCAAAAACGCCATCGGTTTTGGCCAAGATCGTCGCGAGGGCGAGGATATTGCCGCGATAGAACGCATGTTTACCCCTGAATTCCGCAACCGTCTGGATGCGGTGATCGGTTTTGGCGCCTTGCCGAAATCGGTGATTTTGCGGGTGGTTGAAAAATTTGTGCTTCAGCTTGAGGCCCAATTGATGGACCGCAATGTAACCATCGAGCTGTCCGAAAAAGCCGCCGAATGGCTGGCCAATAAGGGCTATGATGATCGCATGGGCGCGCGCCCATTGGCGCGGGTTATTCAGGAACATATCAAAAAACCGCTGGCCGAGGAATTGCTGTTTGGCACCTTGATGAAGGGCGGAGTGGTTAAGGTTGGCGTCAAGGACGGCAAAATTAATCTGATTTGCGAAAAGATCTCAGCGCCAAAAATTACCAGCAAAAAGCCACCGCTTTTGACTGCCGAATAGGTTTGGTAACTGCCTTAAACGCGTGATAGCATTTTGCCGGAATCAAATTCGGCAAAATGGATTTCCAAATGGCAAATGTAACCACGCACCAAGCAGCGGATGACGCACGCAATCTCGACATAAAAATCTATGTAGATGGCGATATTGTGCATCGCGATGATGCCAAGGTTTCGGTCTATGATAGCGGCTTTATGCTGGGGGATGGCGTGTGGGAAGGCCTGCGCTTGTATAACGGTAAATGGGCGTTTCTGGCGGAACATATGGATCGGCTGTTTGAGGCCGCCAAGGCGATTGATCTGGATATCGGCATGACCCGCGCCGGGGTGATTGAGGCGCTGGAGGCCACGCGGTTAGCCAACGGAATGCAGCGAGATTGCCACGCACGGTTGATGATCACGCGGGGGGTAAAGGTTAAGCCTTTTCAACACCCTAGCCTATCATGCAGCGGTCCGACCATGGTAATTATTTGTGAGCATTCCACGCCATCCTTGCCGCGCCCCATCCGGCTGGCAACGGTGCCGCATCAGCGCGGATTGCCGATGACTCAAGACCCGAAATTGAATTCGCATTCCAAATTGAATTGTATTCTGGCCTGTATTGCGGCGGAAAAAGCAGGCGCGGATGAGGCCTTGATGCTGGATATAAATGGCTTTGTGAACACCACAAACGCCTGCAATTTTTTCATTGTGCGAAGGGGTGCGGTTTGGACCAGCACTGGCGATTATTGCATGAACGGAATCACCCGCCAAAAGGTAATTGACCTGTGCCGCGCGGATGGTATTTTGGTGGTTGAGCGCAATTTTTCACTGGTCGATACTTACGGTGCTGACGAGGCGTTTTTGACCGGCACTTTTGGTGCGCAAACGCCGGTTTCGGAAATTGACGGGCGGCAAATCGGTAATGGTGCGTTGGGGCCGGTTACGGCGCGCCTTCGCGAATTATATATAAATCTGGTCGCAAAGGATGTGGCGTGATGCGTATCGCCATGTGGTCTGGGCCGCGTAATCTTTCCACTGCGATGATGTATTCTTTTGCTGCTCGCGATGATTGCGCGGTTTGGGATGAACCGTTTTATGCGGCCTATCTGGCAGCAACCGGGCTGGAACACCCGATGCGGGATGAGATTTTGGCCGCCGGAGAGCAGGATCACCGTAAAGTTGCCAAAAAATGCCTATCGGCAATTCCCGAAGGCAAATCGCTATTTTACCAAAAACACATGACTCAACATATGATTCCCGAATTTGACAAGGGCTGGCTGGCGGGGGTAAAAAACGTGTTTTTGATCCGCCACCCAGCCAAAGTAATGGCCAGTTATTTGGTTAAACGAGAAGGTTCAACGTTAAACGATATAGGATTTTGGCAGCAGGAAACCTTGTTTGATCAAGTTGCAGAATCGATTGGTGAAACGCCGGTGGTTATTGACAGTGACGATATTCTGAAAGACCCCAAAGCTGCGCTAAAGGGGTTGTGCGGGGCGATTGACATTGATTTTCAGCCGCAAATGCTGCGCTGGCCAAAAGGCCCAAATGAAAACGACGGGGCTTGGGCACCGCATTGGTATAAATCGGTTTGGCAAAGCACCGGTTTCAGCCAAAAACCGGTGTCGGGGCCCGATATATCGGGTTTGAATAAAGAGATTCTTGCCAAAGCGATGCAGAGTTATCAAAAATTACGCCAATATCGAATTTAGACAACTTCCAACGAGGTTTGGGCGTAAAAACATTGATTTTATATAATTTTGGCCCTTAGTAAACTAATTAATTTTCGTTGGTTTTCTTGTTATAAAACATTTTGGGCAATCAATTCTCTGGCGATTTTCTTAAATGCCATGGCTTGTTTGCTTTCTGGGTCCGAAACCACAATTGGCACGCCGCTATCGCCTGCAAGGCGGATATCGATATGCAAAGGCACTTCGCCTAGAAACGGAAAATCAAATCTTTTGGCCTCGTTGCGCATGCCGCCATGGCCAAAAATATGTTCCTCATGGCCGCATTCAGTGCAGATATGCGTAGACATGTTTTCAATCATTCCCAGCACTTTAGTGCCGGTTTTACGGAACATATCCAACGCCTTACGTGCATCCAGAAGGGCCACATCTTGCGGTGTCGATACAATGATGGCACCGTCGATTTCAGCTTTTTGGGCCAGGGTTAGCTGCACATCACCAGTGCCTGGCGGCAAATCGACAATTAAAACGTCAAGTTCGCCCCATTGCACCTGATTTAGCAATTGTTGCAATGCGCCAATCAGCATCGGACCGCGCCAGATCACGGCCTCGTCTTCTTTAACCATCAAGCCGATCGACATCATGGTAACCCCGTGATTGTGCAAGGGCAAAATCATCTTGCCGTCGGGCGAAGCGGGTTTGCCTGAAACCCCCATCATGCGGGGTTGCGAGGGGCCATAAACATCGGCATCCAGCAGGCCTACCCGTTTGCCCTCGGCGGCCAAAGCAACGGCCAAGTTGCTGGAAACAGTAGATTTTCCAACACCACCTTTGCCCGATGCAATCGCGATGATCTTTTTGACACCGGGGATTTTTTGCGGGCCTTTGGCGGGCGGGCGTTTGGCGCCGCCTTTGCCCAGATTGGGCGGTGGGGCCTGATTGGAATGGGCGGTGATCAGGGCTGAAACCTTGCCGATACCGGGCAGGTTTTCCAAAGCTTCAACAGCGGTTTTGCGAACCGATTCCATGGCCAGCCCTTGTTGGGCTTCGACCTCCAGCACAAAACGCACATCATTATTTTCAACCGTTAATGCCCGCACAATATTGGCGGTAACAATGTCTTTTTTGCTAAACGGGTCCTGGATTTTTCGAAGAATGTCCAAAACGCTGTCTCTGGAAATTGTCATGATCTGGCCTTTCACGGCATTATTTAGGTTGTTGCGCTTAACATGCTGATTTTGGCAGGAAGGGCAAGAGCCTGACTAAAATACTTGGGCAATTTTTCGAAATTTGGCGGCGTAACTGTAAAACCGGCGGTGGTGACGCGGGATTAACGGGTATAGGCGCTTATATTATGTCGAATATGTGTTGACCTGAGCCATTTTTACTGTGTCCATTGCGCAAAATCACCGGAGGTAAAAAATGGCGAATATTTCACAAACCGGGCCGTTGGCAACGCGGGTCAAGGTGTTGACATGGAATCTGTGGTGGCAGTTCGGCCCGTGGCAGGCGCGGATTGCCGCGATTATTGCCACGCTGAAAGACATTGATGCGGATATTATTTGTCTTCAGGAAGTGTGGGAGGATGGGAGCCGTAATTTTGCCAGCGCGCTGGCCGATGCGCTGGGCTTTCATTTTGTCTATGCGCCGGGCGCCAAACCAAACGGGGTTTTTATGGGTAATGCTATTTTGTCGCGCTGGCCGATTTTGCAAAGCGATATTTCAGCCCTGTATGAGCCAAAAGGCGCAGAGGAATCCCGCGTGGTGATTTTTGCAGAAATCGACG
>JAKITE010000066.1 GCA_021648225.1 Paracoccaceae bacterium | reverse complement strand
GCGTGGCCAAAGCCGCTTTGGAAAGCACTGTGCGCTATCTGGCCAATGATCTGGGGCCAGAGGGTATTCGCGTAAATGCCGTCAGCCCCGGCCCGATGAAAACCCTTGCCGGTGCCGCCATTGGCGGGGCGCGCAAGGTCTATCGCCATACCGAGGAAAATTCACCGATGCGCCAAAACGCAACGCTTGAAAGCGTGGGTGGCACGGCGATGTATTTGATGAGCGATCTTTCAGCCCATACCACCGGCGAGATTATTTTTGTTGATGGCGGCTATCATATCACCGGCATGGCCCAGACCGAAAACCTGTAACCTTATTCAAGGCGTGGCAATACCAAAACCGTGCCCAATAGCAAGATATTGGGGGAGGATAAAACCGCACGGTTTGCCTCGAATATGGGCCGGAACAATAGCCGGTCTTTGTAAATTGCAGCCGCATATTGGCCCAGCGAATCCCCCTGTATAACCTCGATAACCCACTGGTTGTCCTGCACCCTGACCCGCTCCAGAATTGCGCGGGTTACAGGGTCGGCATCTGGTTCAATTACCGGTAGGGCAAGGGTTTCAATCTGTTCAGGTTGTAATTCAGGCTTGTTCGGGATTGCCACTGCATTAATCGACTGAATCGCCAGTAAATCGGCATTATTGATGGCATCTATGTCAACTATGTTGGTTTTTTGTTCCGCAAGGTTAAGTATAACCGCTTGAAAAAGGGCGCGGGTTTCAATTTTTCCTGACGGTTCCAGCAAATATTTCGGCACCAGATTCAGCCCGTTTTGGCTGACATATTCCTGAAAGTAATCCGCGGTTTGCTGTTGGCTTAGCCCGGACTTCTCTCCGGCTTCGATGAGCCGGCCAATATCCCGGCGCAGGGTTTGCAGCACCAGCGCTTCGGGGGTATCACCAAGTGCCAAAATATCTTCCAGACAGCGGTGCGCATAAAAATTAATACGACGTAAGTCGCTGTCGGAAAGGGTGGTGCCATTCGACTGTGCAACAAGCAAGGGCGCCCATGTATTGGTAATAAAGGTCGGGTTTTTAAAAATCGGGCTGGCAAATGTCGAGGTTGCAAAGGTGCAACCAATAACTGCCAAAAATATGCGTTTCATTATTTATCCTATACTCGCTAATCAAAAATTATCGGATATGCTTGTAGTAACGCCTGTTGTTTTGTCAAGTATTCCGTGGGGTGCATTTGTGTTTAACTTAGGCTTGCAGTGCGGTGCTTAATGCTGTCTGTTTTAGAAGCTATGGTTTTGCAGCAAAAGGAAATCCAATGCCGGTGACCACCTGTATTTTTGATGCTTACGGCACATTATTCGATGTGGCCGCTGCCGCGCGCATTGCCGCTGCGGAGCCAGAGCGCGAAGCATTTGCAGCCAAATGGCCACAGATTGCCGCCGATTGGCGGGCCAAACAATTGCAATATACATGGCTGCGGGCAGTTTCAGATACCCATACAGATTTCTGGCAGGTCACGCAGGATGGCCTCGATTACGCATTGGAGGCAGCAGGGCTGGCAACGCCGGAATTGCGTAAACGCCTTTTGGCGCTCTATTTTGAACTGGCAGCATTTCCCGAGGTGCCTGTGATGCTGGCGCAGCTGAAAGACGCTGGTCTGAAAACCGGCATTCTATCGAATGGTTCCCCCGATATGCTTGATGCTGCGGTGCATTCCGCAGGCATTGGCAATACGCTGGATGCAGTGCTTTCGGTGCAATCGGTTGGCGTGTTCAAGCCGCACAGGTCGGTTTACGATATGGTCGGGCAGCATTTTTCCTGTGTGCCTGATCAGGTGTTGTTTGTGTCGTCAAATGGGTGGGATGCGGCATATGCAGCCCATTACGGGTTCAATACGGTCTGGGTCAATCGGGCTGGCGAACCCATGGATCGCTTACCAACAAAACCACAATATATCCTGTCGGACCTGACCGGCATTCCAGAACTGGCGACCAACTTATGAACGAATTCAAAACCTCTGACGGCTTGCGGCTGGATTTCAAAACCGAGGACCAAGGCCCCGCTGTGTTATGCCTGCCGGGCTTGACCCGTGACCTAAGCGATTTTGATGAATTCGCCGCCGCTACATCGGGCATTCAGCTGGTGCGCCTGACATCGCGCGGCCGTAAAGGCTCGGACTTTGACCCGAATTTTGCCAATTACAACATCGTGCAAGAAAGCCGCGATGTGGTGGAATTCATGGATTTTATGGGTTTGGAAAAAGCAATTATCATCGGCACCTCGCGCGGCGGCTTTATCTCGATGGTGCTGGCCGCCACCGTGCCAGAGCGTTTGGCAGGGGTGCTGTTAAATGACATCGGCCCCGAACTGGACCCGCTGGGTATGGGCAGGATCATGGATTACCTAGGTGTTGCGCCCAAAGCAACCAATCTGGATGAACTGGTTAAATCCCTTAAAACCAACATGGCGCAGGATTTTCCAAAGTTAAGTGATGAAAAATGGGCCGAGCTGGCAAAGCGCTGGTTCAAGGTTGATAGCGCTGGCGTAAATCTGACTTATGATCCGAAAATACGCGATGCAATGCTGGAACAGGCTAAAAAGCCAATGCCGGACCTATGGCCGCTTTTTGACATGATGGCAGATATTCCGCTGGCTTTGGTGCGCGGTGAAAATTCAGATTTACTGAGCATTAAGACCACGGAAAAAATACAAACCCGCCGCCCTGATATGATTTACGCCAATATCCCCGATCGCGGCCATGTGCCGTTTCTGGACGAACCCGCCGCGCTGGCCGCATTTGAAAAATTATTGAAAGCCGCAAAATGAGCAGCATAGAAATGATCCGCGCCGCAGAGCAGCGTTTGCAACCGGTGGTGCGCAAAACTCCGATGTTGAATTCGCCTTTTCTGGATGAAATCGCGGGACGGCAGGTATTGGTCAAAGCCGAATGCCTGCAACATACCGGCAGTTTCAAGTTTCGCGGCGGTTATTCGGCCCTGTCTGGGTTACCGGATATTAAAGGTGTGATTGCATATTCATCGGGCAACCACGCCCAAGGCGTGGCACTGGCGGCACAGATGCACGGGGTTGAGGCAGTGATTATCATGCCCGGTGATGCGCCGGTTTCCAAAATTGAAAACACCAAAGCACTGGGCGCAAAGGTGGTCCTGTATAATCGCGCCACCGAGGATCGCGATGCGCTGGGCGCCGAGCTGGCCGACCAAAGCAACCTGACATTGGTGAAACCGTTTGACGAACCATTAGTAATTGCCGGCCAAGGCACAACAGGGCTGGAAATCGCAACCCAAGCCGCTGAATTTAGCGTGGCCGAGGCGCAAGTGTTGGTGCCTTGCGGCGGCGGCGGGTTGGCCTCGGGCATCAGCCTGGCACTTGCGGCAGAGGCTCCTGCCATGCTGGTGCGCCCAGTTGAACCAGCAGAATTTGACGATGCGGCGCGGTCCTTGGCGCTGGGCGAACGGGTGTCAAACACCCGCCTGTCAGGTTCTATATGCGACGCAATCATCACCCAAAGCCCCGGTGAAATCACCTTTCCGATCATGCAAAAGCATTGTGGTTCCGGGCTGGTAGTGTCAGAAGACGAATGCCTGAAAACCATGGCGCTGGCCTTTTCATACCTCAAAATCATCATCGAACCCGGCGGCGCAGTGGCGCTGGCAGCGGCGTTGTTTCATAGCGATGAAATTGAGGGCGACACAGTTATTTGCGTGGCCACCGGCGGTAATGTCGATGCAGATATGTTTGCACGGGCTTTGGCAAAACACCCGTAGGGTGCGTGGTCCCCCACGCACCGTTCCCTAATCCGGCAATATCCGCACCGCACCTAATGCCGCAGAACTGGCAAACGCCGCATAGGCCTTTAGCGCCGTTGACACCCGCCTTGTGCGAACCTCGGTTGGTTTCCATGGCAATGGTCCCATGGCCTCGCGGCGCTCCGCCAACACATCCTCGGCCACCGCCAAATTAATCGTCCGGCCCGGAATGTCGATCTCGATCACATCACCCGTGCGCACCAGCCCGATCAAACCGCCCTCGGCGGCCTCGGGTGAAACATGGCCGATTGACAGCCCCGATGTGCCGCCAGAAAAACGCCCGTCGGTCAGCAAAGCGCATTTTTTGCCCAAACCTTTGGATTTCAGATAGCTGGTCGGATACAGCATTTCCTGCATGCCCGGTCCGCCTTGGGGGCCTTCAAAGGTAATCAAAACCACCTCGCCCGCGTTAACTTTTCCGGTCAGAATTGCGCTTACTGCGCTGTCCTGGCTTTCAAATACCCGAGCTGGCCCTGTGAATTTCAGGTTGTCATCATCCACCCCTGCGGTTTTCACAATACAACCATCCACCGCGATATTGCCATACAGCACCGCCAAGCCGCCATCCTGACTAAACGCATTTTCAGCCGAGCGGATAATGCCGCCCTCCCGATCCCGATCCAGTTCCTTATAACGACGATCTTGCGAAAACGCTTGCGTAGTGCGCACGCCACCGGGCGCGGCTTTGTAAAAATTCTCAACCGCTGGATCATTCGACACCGCAATATCCCATTTTTGCAATGCGTGGCCGATGGTCGGGGAATGCACAGTCGGCACATCCGCATGGATCAGCCCCGCGCGGTTCAGCTCTCCGACGATGCCCATAATGCCACCGGCACGGTGGATGTCTTCCATATGCACATTGGCAATCGAGGGCGCGACCTTGCACAGAACCGGAACCTGACGCGACAGCCGGTCGATATCCGACATGGTAAAATCAATGCCCCCCTCATGGGCCATGGCCAGCAGATGCAGCACGGTGTTGGTGGACCCGCCCATGGAAATATCCAGCGTCATGGCATTTTCAAAGGCCTGAAAGCTGGCAACATCGCGGGGCAGCAAGCCAGATTCTTCGCCCTCATAATAGCGTTTGGTAATATCGACAATCTTACGTCCGGCCTCTTCAAACAAGGCTTGACGATCCGCATGGGTGGCCAGCATTGAGCCGTTACCGGGCAGGGCCAGCCCCAAAACTTCAGCCAGACAATTCATCGAATTGGCGGTGAACATGCCCGAACAAGACCCGCAAGTCGGGCAAGCCGCCTCCTCGATATCCTGCACTTGTTGGTCGGTATATTTTTCATCGGCTGCCGCGATCATGGCGTCGATCAGATCCACCTTCATTTCCAGATCATCAATGGTAACCTTGCCAGCCTCCATCGGGCCGCCCGACACAAATATCGCGGGAATGTTCAACCGCATGGCCGCCATCAACATGCCCGGGGTGATTTTATCACAATTGGAAATACACACCATCGCATCGGCACAATGGGCGTTAACCATATATTCCACACTGTCGGCGATCACCTCGCGCGAAGGCAGCGAATACAGCATTCCGTCATGGCCCATGGCGATACCGTCATCGACGGCAATGGTGTTGAATTCCTTGGCAACACCGCCCGCCGCCTCGATCTGGCGGCCAACCATCTGCCCGAGGTCTTTCAGATGCACATGCCCCGGCACAAATTGGGTAAATGAATTGACCACCGCAATAATCGGCTTGCCAAAATCGCTGTCGGTCATGCCGGTGGCCCGCCAAAGGCCGCGCGCGCCTGCCATATTGCGGCCATGGGTGGTAGTGCGGGAACGGTATCTAGGCATGGGGAAACTCCGGTTTTGTATGTTTTCTTTGCGTTAGCACAAAGTAGAGGGGTTGTGCCAGATGCGATGCAGCAGGTTAAACCGATTGACGCCAATCCCATTGCAATCAGATCGCGCCGATCAACCGCGCGAAACTTTCAAATATCCCGATGATGCCCTGAACCAAACTTGGCGACAGCCGCAGGGCTTCGATAATCAGGAATGCGGGCAGCCACCATTGGGGCGGTGAAAGCGAGGCTGAGCGCAATGCGCGCGCTTGGCCTCTTGCAGGAAATCTTTGCCATCGCCTGCCAAAACCAGATCATTTGCAACCCAGTAGCGGATGCGTTCCGAGATCATAGTGAACCGGTTGAATGCAAAGGAAATCCACTATGGCAATAAGTTATGGTCTTGTGGAACGAGTGGCTCGGCAAGTGCAGCCAATTGCGTGTGCGCAGAATTCAACATTTTGGAAATTCCGTCTGCAATTGCTGCTACTTGTTTTTTTACCGCGTTTAACCGTTTGGTCATTCTGGGCAGGGAAGAAGCAGCTAAACCTAGTTTTTCAAAAGAGTCAGCGGCGGTTTTTATGCCGCTAAGCATCTCAACTATCGAGCCTGCAAGTGCAGTTATGTCCTTATTGCCGCTTAACTTCTCGTGGCCAATAACAACAAAAAAGTCGCGAAATGATTCGAGGTAGATTTCCAAGGAACCATGAAGGGGTGGTAACAGAATCTTGGATTCTTCAACAAAATATTCCATTTGGTCAGCTATTGACTCAAGTACTTTTTTAGTTTTATTTCGCTTAGCGGGTCCGGATTGATTCAGAGTATTTAATTGGGCGGTCCCTGATCTGGTGCTTTGGTCTAAGTCTAAAACCAAGTCTGTTACCGGCTTAAGATCGCGAATAACATTGTCTGAGCTTTCAACGAGGGCATTGGTTTGCTCAAAGAAAACTTCCTCACTCTCATCAATAATGACTTCGATTAGTAGTGCGAGCGGGTTGGTGATTTTGTTGTCGGATTTCTGCTGTTCTAATTTAATTGGTTTTTGGTTGCCGTTGCTTTTAGGACGAGGTTTTTTCTCAAAGTTGTCCAATATTTTGGTAAGGTGCAGAGTAATTTGCGTCTTAAATTCATCTTCAGTTTCGAATTTCCCATACATTCCAGCATAATCTAATTCTAGCGATTTTCTAAATTTATCAACTTTTGCAAACTGTTCTACGTCGATCTCAGTTTTTGATTGCCGAACATCTTTGAAATAAAATAAAACTTCGATTTCAGTAGGCGCCGATATTTTCTTTTCGTAAGCAATTTGAAACTCTTCTTCAGTGCCAGATCCCGCGTTATCGGTCTCTGTTCCGAAGCGCGAGCACATGAATCCTAAAAAAATATCGTATTGGTCTTTTGTAGCATCGTTGATAATGGCCTGAGGTTTTTGACCAAAGCTAGGTACAACGTCATCTTCCCAAGTTAAAGTTTTGAGAGTAACTGAAGACCTGTGTGCACGAAGTTTGTTAACCTGCTTAACAACGTCCTGCACGACCTGCCGCTCTTCATTGAGATCGCTTGGTGAAGAAACAAATACGGTGTATTCTGTCTTGATCGTGGGCATAGTGGCTCCAGATTAACAAATATCTGGAACCACCATAGCCTTTTGCAAGTGCCAGCGCACTTAAAAACAACCTAAACGACAAACGTTAAGGGTAATTTCTGAATAAACGGACCTAATCAGCCCTTTTTCAACACCCGCCGCCCCAGCAATTCTGCAATCTGCACTGCATTCAGCGCCGCGCCTTTGCGCAGATTATCCGACACGCACCATAGGTTAATGCCGTTCTCAATGGTGCTGTCCTGACGAATGCGGCTGACAAACGTCGCGTATTCACCCACGCATTCCACCGGCGTGATATAGCCGCCGTCTTCGCGTTTATCTATCACCAGAATGCCGGGGGCTTCGCGCAGGATGTCGCGCACTTCGTCTTCGTCCAGGAAATCTTCAAACTCGATATTGATCGATTCCGAATGGCCAACAAAAACCGGCACCCGCACACAGGTTGCGGTGACCTTGATTTTCGGGTCTAGAATCTTTTTGGTCTCGGCGACCATTTTCCATTCTTCCTTGGTGTCGCCGCTATCCATAAACACGTCGATATGCGGGATCACGTTGAATGCGATCTGTTTGGTAAACACGCTTGCGGGTTTTTCCTGCCCCGGCACATACATGCCTTTGGTTTGCAGCCACAGCTCGTCCATCGCTTCTTTGCCGCCACCCGAAACCGATTGATAGGTGCTAACCACCACCCGTTTGATGGTGGCCCGATCATGCAACGGCTTAAGCGCCACAACCATTTGCGCGGTTGAACAATTCGGGTTGGCGATGATGTTTTTGTTTCTGGCCATCTCGATATCGTCGGGGTTTACCTCGGGCACGATCAGCGGAATATCGGGGGTATAACGGTATAACGATGAATTATCGATCACCACACAGCCAGCTTTGGCCGCAATCGGCGCGTATTTTTTGGTGGCCTCGGAGCCAACCGCAAACAGCGCGATATCCCAGCCGGTGAAATCAAAAATATCCAGATCAGTGGTTTTATAGGTTTTATCGCCAAAATGACATTCGGACCCTAATGATCGGCGCGAGGCCAGCACCGCAAGTTCATCAACTGGAAATTCGCGTTCGTCCAGAATTTTCAGGATTTCACGCCCGACATTTCCGGTGGCACCAACAACGGCGATTCTGTAACCCATTTTAATTCTCCGATACTCGGCAGTTAAGTGAGCTGGGGTTTAGGCGGTTTTTTTGCGGAAGGAAAGGTCTTTAGCAGCATACTTACCAGCTGTTGATCGTGGATTAGCCATCTATTTATTGACACCATCGGGCATATGGTGGTTCCTATGTGATGAACGTCAATATATAGTATGCTGTAAATCGCAAGATCAAAGGACTTACCATGCCCGTAACCCCTGAACAACAAGCCGAAATTGATGAGCTTCGCAGCCAGTCAACCCAAACCCTGCGCGCCACCGTGCCGGGGATGGAGGCGCATCTTTATAAGGCCCACGATGTTCTCGACCACGGTTTCGTGCGGGTGGTTGATTATATGGGCGACGATAGCGCCATCTGTCAGGCGGCGCGGGTTTCATACGGGCGCGGCACCAAGGCGGTTAGCAATGACGAAGGCCTGATCCGGTATTTGATGCGCCACTGGCATTCCACCCCGTTCGAGATGTGCGAGATCAAACTGCATGTCAAACTGCCGGTATTTGTCGCCCGCCAATGGATCCGCCACCGCACCGCCAATGTGAATGAATATTCAGCGCGTTACTCAATACTGGACCGAGAATTCTATATCCCCGCGGCCGATCACCTGAACGCACAATCAAAGATCAACAACCAAGGCCGGGGCGAATTGCTGCAAGGCGAGGAAGCCGCGCGGGTGCTGGATATTCTGAAAACCGACAGCAACCGCTGTTATGATAATTACGAGGCGATGATTTCCGATGAAGGCCAAGACGGTCTGGCGCGAGAACTGGCCCGCATGAACCTGCCCGCCAATATTTATACGCAATGGTATTGGAAGGTGGACCTGCACAACCTGTTCCATTTCCTGCGTTTGCGGGCTGACCCCCACGCCCAATATGAAATCCGCGTCTATGCCGAGATGATTTGTAAAATCATCGCCGACTGGGTGCCAGCGGCTTACGGAGCGTTTGAGGATTACCGTCTGGGCGGCGCGCAATTCTCGGGGAAGGGGATGGAGGTGTTGCGAAGAATGCTTAAAGGTGAGAAGGTGACGCGGGAGAGTTCCGGCATGAGCAAGGGTGAGTGGCGGGAGTTGATGGGGTCGTTGGATGGAACCTAAGAGGCACCATTATATTCCACGGGCAACATTAGGAAAATTTTGTTTTCAAGGGAAAACGCTCTACCACTACGACAAAAAAACGTCCGAAAAAGGCGTTGAATCTCGGAATGTGAAAACTGTTTTCAAGAAATACCATCTCAATTCATTTAAAGATAGCACAGGAGTAACCAATGCAAATTTGGAAAAATGGTTTGGCGCTAACTTTGATAACCATATAAAAGACCTTACAGAAAAGTGGGAAAAAATGGCGGCCGGAATAAGCCCATTTTCTATATCAGGTGAAGATAGGCACTTCTTCGTTCAGTTCCTTTATAATTTGATGAAACGGACTCCTGATTTTCACCAAAGTGTTATTGATAAAAACATGACAGAAGAAGCGTTAGAAGATGTTCTACGGGAAGCCGAAGAAAATTTAGGACCTATTTCAGAGCAAGATAAAACACAGTTTATCGAAGACTCCAAAACAGAGAATTATAGGTCTAAAATTCGCGTAAAAATTCTTGCAGACCAAAGTTCAAAGGTATTGGACCTGATGAAAGGAAAAGGTATCTTTCTCGCCTCACCCGAAAGCGCAAGAAAACAGTTTATTGTGGCTAGCAATCCCGTAACTAACTTCCTAAATAAGCGTGATACAGATATGTGGGATCCAAGTTATGAAATCTGGGTGACACTCTCCTCGCGGTTGGCGGTTTGCTTGACACAGTCCTCAAAAGACTCTCGAACCATGGCGGTATCGGATACAAACGTGAGAAAAATAAACCTTCAATTGGCGAAGCAAAGCACGTCATTTGCCGGTGCAAATTTACGGCTGATTGAATCGTTATCCAAGCAATCGTAGGGTGGGGTTCACCCCACCATCTTAAGACGCGTGCCAATGGTGGGATGAATCCCACTCTACAAACCCGAGCATAGGGCAGCGCCCGACCCTAGGTGGGCGTCCCGTCACTCAACTTCACATACAACCCCCGCCAAACCTACCAACATCCCAACCTGCCGAAACGCTGCAAAAGCGCCCTCCTGGGGGGAGGGTCGGGCGCTGCCCGGCGGTGCCGCCGGACGAAAAGGGTAGTCGAATTTCCGTAGGGTGGGTGCTCGCACCCACCATTCCAAACCTCACCCAACGCGCGGTGGGTGCGAGCACCCACCCTACGGCTCAAACCACCCCGGCCATTAACCTTTCAACGGCTTATACAAAAACTACGGAAAACTTATATAAAAACTACACCACATTCCGGCTATTCCCCCAAAAGGTTAACCTCGTAATTCTGCGTGCCCCAATCCCCCAGATTATCCTTGGCCACCACCAAAACCCGCGTCATCCCCTCGGGAATTTCCACACCGCCTAAAGACCGCGTAAAAGGCATTTCATTGACATGCGGATGCACCAAAACCCGAGTTCCCAGCTCCGCCCCGTCCATGCTCAAAACCCGCCAACCATCGGCGTAATGATCCCACCCCGTATCGTCATGGCGCAGGGTCACATCAAACCGCCAAATGCCGCCGGATTGCGTGGCAGTAACGTCCAGAACCTCCACCTCCGACGCGCTGGTGGCTATGGAAATAAGGGCAATAAGGCAGGCTAGGATATATTTCATACTGCCATCATGCCGTAAATTCCGCTGCCGTAAAGTCAAATTCAAGTGATACGACAAGACATTGCATGTGTTACCTGCTAGGCAAATCGAAATATTGAAAGCCCAGCGATGCCGATCCATTTTGACAACAGCTTTGCCAAACTGCCGCCGCAGTTTTTCAGCCCGCAATTGCCTACAAAAGTGGCTGCGCCAAGCATGATCAAATTTAATGCTTCACTGGCCACTGAAATGGGCATTGGCAGCGATGATCTTACCGCTAACATGCTGGCAGGAAACAATATTCCCGATGGTGCAACCCCCATAGCCACCGCCTATTCCGGCCATCAATTCGGCGGATTTTCCCCGCATCTGGGCGATGGCCGCGCGATTTTATTGGGTGAGGTCATCAGCCCAAATGGCAGCCGCCATGATCTTCAGCTCAAAGGTTCCGGTAAAACCATGTTTTCGCGCAATGGCGATGGGCGGGCCAATATAGGCGCGGTAATCCGCGAATATGTGGTTTCCGAGGCCATGCACGCGCTAAACATCCCCACCACCCGTGCGCTGGCTGCCGTGACCACGGGTGACATGGTGCAACGCGAAACCGCCACCCCCGGCGCGGTTCTAGCCCGCGTTGCCAGCAGCCATATTCGGGTTGGCACGTTCCAGTTCCATTATGCGCGGCGCGACAAAGCCGCCCTGCAAACTCTGACCGATTATGTGGTTAAACGCCATTACCCCGATGCAGACGGGCCAATCGGGATGTTGGCGCAAGTCATTGATAGTCAAGCAAATTTGGTTGCCAAATGGATGGGTGTTGGTTTTATCCACGGGGTGATGAATACCGATAATATGTCGATTGCAGGCGAAACCATTGATTACGGCCCCTGTGCATTTATGGATAATTACCACCCCGAAACCGTGTTCAGCAGCATTGATCGCCATGGTCGCTATGCCTTTGCCAACCAGCCAAAAATCGCGCTGTGGAACCTGTCGCAACTGGCCCAAACCCTTGTGCCGCTGGTGGGGGAGGCGGGCATTCCCATGATCGAAACCGCCCTGAACCGGTTTGATGACTTGTTTGCAGCCGAATTTGCAACCGTGTTTGGCCAAAAACTGGGCTTGCTGGCGCCAAAGCCCGCTGATGCAGCGCTGGTTGAGGATATATTAAACGTAATGGCGGATAGTGGCGTCGATTTCACCCTGCTTTTCACCCATTTAACCACATCCCTGCAAACCGGAGACGCCAGCGCAGCGCGGGCGCTGTTTGATGATCCTCGTGATTTTGATGTATGGTTGGAGGCATGGCGTTTACGGGTTGATGATTGGCAAAAAGACACTCGGATTGCCGCTATGGCGTTGGCTAATCCGGTTTATATTCCGCGAAACCATCGGCTAGAGACCGTTATTAACGCAGCAAATTCAGGTGATTACGCGCCGTTCAAAGAATTGATACAGGTATTGGCAAAACCGTTTGACCACAGGCCGGAATTTGATGCATATGCGCTGCCACCCAAACCGGAGCAGGTTATCCACGCAACTTTTTGTGGCACATAAAAATAGTTCGATTTCGATTGGAGAATCTGCAAAACGCCGTATACTGCGGGTAAATCGCAAAAAACGAATGCGAAATCCGTATTTTACGAACATAACGAATAATCAGAGGCCCAAGTGACTGCCATCGACCCAGAAAATAAAACCTATGATCTGTTTGTAATTGGCGGCGGCATCAATGGCTGTGGCATCGCGCGCGATGCCTCGGGGCGGGGGCTTTCGGTGGCGTTGGCGGAAATGAATGATCTGGCTTCGGCCACGTCTTCGGCTTCGACCAAGCTGTTTCACGGGGGGTTGCGGTATCTAGAATATTTCGAAATCAGGCTGGTGCGCGAGGCATTGAAAGAACGCGAGGTCCTGTTGCAGGCCATGCCCCATATCAGTTGGCCGATGCGATTTGTGCTGCCATTACATAAGGATATGCGGTTTGAGGGCGGCACGCCGACCTCGCGTTTGTTGGGGGTATTCATGCCTTGGCTGCGCGGGCGACGGCCAAATTGGCTGATCCGGTTCGGGTTGTTTTTATATGATAATCTGGGCGGGCGAAAAATTTTGCCGGGCACCAAAACCCTGAAATTGCATGATGACGTGGCGGGCAGGCCGTTGCTGGAGAAATACCGCAAAGCCTATGAATATTCCGATTGCTGGATCGAGGATTCCCGGTTGGTGGTGCTGAATGCCCGCGATGCAGAAAACCGTGGGGCGCAGATTATGACGCGCAGCAAAGTAACGCTGGCGACGCGGGTGGATGGTATTTGGCACTTGACGGTGGAGGATCAAATCAGCGGTGAAAGCTCTGTTTTCAAAGCAAAAGTGCTTGTGAATGCGGGTGGACCATGGGTTGAGGACATTATCAAAAATACCGCTGGCATTAAAAAATCAGCTGGGGTTCGGCTGGTGCGGGGCAGCCATATTGTTACCAAAAAACTATATGATCATGACAAATGTTATTTCTTTCAAGGCAGCGATGGACGAATTATATTTGCCATTCCCTATGAAAATGATTTCACCCTGATCGGCACGACGGATGCTGAGCACACAGACCTAGATACCAAACCAGAATGCACCGAGGGTGAGGCGGATTACCTGCGGAAATTTGCCAGCGAATATTTCAAAAAACCGGTTGAGGCAGGGGACATTGTCTGGACTTATTCCGGCGTGCGGCCGCTTTATGATGATGGCGCAAGTTCCGCCACTGCTGCCACGCGGGATTATGTTTTGACGGTTCGCGATGAAGCCGGCGCGCCGATGCTGAATGTGTTTGGTGGCAAGATTACCACCTATCGCCGCTTGGCGGAATCGGCACTGGAAAAGATTGCGGCGTATTTTCCTGACTTATCGGATAAATGGACAGCAGGCGTTGCCTTGCCGGGTGGCGATTTTCCGGTGGACGGGGTGGTAGATTTGATCTCCGCGCTGAAATCCGAGTTTCCGTTTCTGGATGATTTCTGGGCAAAGCGATTGGTAAAGGCCTATGGCACCTTGGCCCGCGAGGTTCTGGCGGGCGCAAAATCAGCGGTTGATCTGGGGCAGGATTTTGGGGCCAGCCTGACCGAGCAAGAAGTGCGGTGGTTGATGGCCAATGAATATGTGGTGACGGCTGAGGATGTTATTTGGCGGCGCTCAAAACTGGGGTTGCGTTTGAGTGAGGCGGAAAAGGCTGGGCTTGAGAGTTGGTTTGCAGGGATATCGCTGAGCTAGCAGCGGTTTTCAAAAATCCGTAGGGTGCGTGGAAACCACGCACCCTACGGTTCAGACAAGCTTGCACCATCACTCCTCATATGCTTCCAGCGGCGGACAAGTGCAGACCAAATTCCGGTCTCCATAGGCGTTATCAACCCGATTAACCGGCGGCCAATATTTGTCTACGCGGAAGGCTCCTGGTGGATAACAGGCCTGTTCGCGGCTGTATTTGCGGCCCCAATCCCCTACCAGATCTTCCACGGTGTGGGGGGCGTGGTGCAGGGGGCTGTCTTCAT
>JAKITE010000065.1 GCA_021648225.1 Paracoccaceae bacterium | reverse complement strand
TCAAAACTGGCCATGCCGGAATGGCAAGCCAGCGCCGATTTAACGATATTAATCGCCAATGCCGCACCGGAACCCTCGCCCAGTCGCATGCCCAGCGACAATAACGGCTGCTTTCCCAATTGTTCCAACAGCCGAATATGGGCAGATTCAGCAGAAACATGCCCCGCCACGCAATGATCCAGCGCGCCTTGCTGTGCGCCCGCCAATGTCGCCGCCGCAGCCGAGCAGATAAACCCGTCCAGAATAACCGGAATACGTTCCATCCGCGCCCGCGCGATCGCGCCGACCATTGCCGCCAATTCGCGCCCGCCAAGACAACGCAAAACCTGCATCGGGTCCGACAAAATATCACCATGCAGGGCAATTGCACGCGATACTACATCGGCCTTTTGGGCCAACCCCGCATCATCAACACCGGTGCCACGACCAACCCAATCCACAGCCTCGCCACCATAAAGCGCCGCACAAATCGCCGCCGCGCTGGTGGTATTGCCAATGCCCATCTCGCCGGTGATCAGCAAATCTGCTGATGGATCAACCGCGTTCCAGCCGGTATTCAGCGCCGAAATTAATTCAGCCTCGGTCATCGCCGCCCCGACCGTAAAATCCTGTGTGGGGGTATCAAGCTCCAGCGCATGCACGGTCAGTTTCGCCCCCGCCACGGCGCAAAGCTGGTTGATCGCCGCGCCGCCATGTTCAAAATTCATCACCATCTGCGCGGTCACCTCGGCAGGAAACGCCGAGACCCCCTGCGCCACAACCCCGTGATTACCGGCAAAAACCAAAGCTTGCGGCGCGGTAATTTGCGGTGCGGCACCCCCCCGCCAACCCGCATACCAAATGGCAATATCTTCCAGCCGTCCCAGCGCCCCGGGGGGTTTGGTCAGCACCGCATCGCGGGCGCGCGCATCCTTGATGGCTTGTGCATCTGTATCCGGCATTTTGGCCAATATTTCGCCAAATTCGGCAAGCGTTGAAAAAACAGGTGTTGGCATCGGTTTACTTTCGTTAATGTGATGGCACAGTCATAAACACAATTCGCAGCACAGTTGAACCAAAAACGAAACCAAAATGCAGATGCCCGACCAATCATCAGATTATCAACCCCACGACCTATTGGCAGCCTTTAGCCTGCTAACCCGCCTGCCGGTTCCGGTGGATCACGCGCGGGCCGGCAAACGCGGCGCGGATGCGGCATGGGCCTTTCCTTTGGCAGGCCTGATACTGGGCGGCATGTTTGGCCTTATGGGGGTGATTTTAAGCTGGATCGGCGTGCCAAACGGCATGGTCGCGGCCTTTATCTTGCTGGGCTTTGCCATGGCAACAGGCGCCATGCACGAAGACGGCTTGGCCGATTTTGCCGATGGTATCTGGGGCGGCACAACCGTGGAACGCCGTTTGGAAATCATGAAAGACAGCCGCATTGGCGCTTATGGTGCAATGGCCCTGATCATATTTCTTTTGGCGAGATTCTCGGGAATTGCCACCCTGCAAGGCTGGGATTTATTGCTGACATTGGCCGCAGTCGGCGCGGCGTCACGCGCCCTGATGGTCGGGGTGATGTTTATGCTGGCCCCCGCAAAACCCACCGGATTATCCGCCAGCGCTGGTCAGCCTTCGGCCCGAAAAACCGGTGTTGCGCTGGCAATCGGGCTAGCAGCTTGTGTTTTATTAACCGGCTTTAGCGGTATCATTCTGTTTGCAGCCATGGCCATTGCCATCATTCCGGTCTGCACCATCGCCATAAAAAAACTGAATGGCCAAACCGGAGACGTATTAGGCGCAGCCCAGCAATCTGCCGAAATCGCAGGTTTGGCCATTGCGATTGCACTGCTCTAACCGCTCAAAAATTGCCGATTCCCAAGCGCCCGAGCGCAACGGGATCAAGCCTGACAATCCCGCGTGGGCCTAGCTGGATTCCGCAGCCGGAACTACCGGAGGCGTTGGCTCAACCGGCACCGGCACAACACGACTGTCAAGAATGTCACTTATTTTCAGCTGCGCGGCATCTTCGCCTTCGCCATCCACCGCCGCAACCTCGCGGGTCAGGCGTTCCAGTGCCGCTTCATAAAGCTGGCGTTCGGAATAGGATTGCTCGCGCTGGTCATCATTGCGGTGCAAATCCCGAACCACTTCGGCAATTGATATCAGATCACCGGAATTGATCTTTTGCTCGTATTCTTGGGCGCGACGCGACCACATGGCGCGTTTTACCCGCGCGCGGCCTTTCAGGGTTTTCATGGCTTTGGCAACCTCGACAGGTTCAGCCAAACCACGCATTCCCACCAGCAACGCCTTGACGGTTGGCACCCGCAGGGTCATTTTTTCTTTTTCAAACGCTATCACAAACATTTCCAGCACTTCTGTCCCAACGGTCTGGGTGTCGATACTGGTGATTTTACCAACCCCGTGCGAGGGATAGACCACAAACTGGTTTATCGCAAAATCGAGTTGTTTTTTAGCTTTGCTCATTTTATTTCCTTGTTACCCCCACAAAAACGCGCAAATGGCGGTTCACGGCCAATCGCGCGGTTGGGGAATTGTAAATATCCGAAGACTGCTTTTCGGAATTGCCTCATGCAAGTTTCTATTGTTCTGCCAGTAATATATCACAAAATGGGGGCAATTAGAACCGTATCAAGCCAGAATCATCGCCTAATTCAGCCATTTATTGACGAATTAGCAAGTATTTAGCAAAAATTGTTGCAAAATCCGAATCGCTCAACCGCCCTCGCCGGGTTTTTCAGAGAAATATTTCTCCAGCTTGCCGGCTTCGCCGTCGCGTTCCTCGGCATCCGGCATCGGGTCTTTCTGGGAAATAATCACCGGCCATAATTCGGAATATTTGCGGTTGAATTCAACCCATTTTTCGGCGTCCGGCTCGGTATCGGGGCGGATCGCATCGGCCGGGCATTCCGGTTCGCACACGCCGCAATCAATGCATTCGTCGGGGTGAATTACCAGCATGTTTTCGCCCTCATAGAAACAATCCACAGGGCAGACTTCGACACAGTCGGTATATTTACAGGCGATGCACGCATCATTGACGATATAGGTCATGAACTTCCTCGAATCTGGACAAGGCTGTTATTATGCCCGCACTGAAAAGGTTTCAAGGCCCGATGCGGCGCACCGCATCCATTGCCCGACGATCTTTTTTGGTGGGCCGCGCGCCGCCCCGTTCAACAAACGGTTTTGCGGTGGTTTGCGCCGGGTCAGGCTCGGGGGCCAGATCAACATAAAGCCCTTGTGCCTCGGGGGCTGGCCCGCGCCGCTCGCCCAGCGCGGCGATCTCGATGATGCGCACATCGTCGCCTTGCGGGAATGTCAGCCCGTCGCCGATTTTAACCGCTGTGGCCGGTTTGGTCACCCGCGTTGCGTTCACCCGCACCCGCCCAAGGCCAACCATTTTGGCCGCCAGCGTGCGGGTTTTGAAAAACCGCGCCTGCCACAGCCATTTGTCCAGCCGAAGGGTGGGTGTTTCGCTCAATCCCTGGCCTTTAATGCAGCCAATGCCGCAAACGGGTTATCGGGATCAAACGGTTTGTCTTTGCTGGGTGGCTTGGCAGCATGGTTTTTGCCACGGGTTTGCTGTTTTTGCTTGCCAGCCTTGCGCGGGTTTTGCCCGCGCGGTTTGTCGCGCTGGCTTGTATTTGGCCGTTTTGGCGGCACCCAGCGGAATGTGTAAAACACCTCGACCTCGGGGGCGGCAGGTTTTTCAGCTTCCGCAGGTTCAGCCGCTGCCTCCCCGGGCTTTTCAGCCTCCGCAGGTTTTTCAACTGCTTCCTCAGGTTTTTCAACCTTGACCTTTTCGCGCTCACCCCGTTCAGCCGCGTATCCCAAGCCTTGCATCAAGCTGGCAAATTGTTCCAGCGTCAAGCCGGTAATCGACAACATATCGGCATTGGCCTCAAAACCCGCACGGCTGTTTTCACCGCGCAGCATGTCGGCCAGCCGTTCCAGCATATCAATACGAATGGCGCGGTCCCCTGCCAGCCGATATCCGGCACGGGCATAAAACCCGTCCGGCGCGTCCATGACTGCGGGAATGGTCACCAATCCCGGCGGTGGTGCCTCGGGGAAATCATCAAGCCCCGCGCTTAGCGACCAAAGCACCAGCCGCAGCCGTGTCGGGGCCGGTTTCAGCATCAGATGCTGGAAAATCGTAAACTGGCCAAAGCGCAGCCCGTGTTTGCGCAAGGTGCCGCGCGCGTCCTGATCCAGCGCTTTGATGTCGGCGGCAATTTCGCTACGCGGCATTACCCCCAGATTTTCAACAATCTGAAACGCCACACCCCGGGCCATACCCTCCAGGGTTTCGTCGTTTTTCATGGCAATCAGCGGTTCAAACAAAGCCGCGATTTTACGGTCAATCCAGTGCGCCAAACGCCGCCGGACTTTTTCCGCCACATCCGCGCCGGCTTCTTCATCCACAAAAGGTTCAACACCTGGCGACAGCACATCGGCGCCAGCCACCAGTTTGCCCACCGCAAAAGAACCCCACATCAACCCGCCTTGTTGGGTCACGTCAAATTCCGCATCCGGCGCATTATACATTTTGTCGGATCGCAGGTTAAACACCGGCTGCAACGCAGCCAAACCGGCAGCGCGCAAGGTTTTGGCCTCCTCGGCGCTGGCCTTTGGGTCTAGCTGAAACCGGAAACCCTCGAGTTTCCCGATAAACTGGTCTTCAACAGTGACATCACCGTTTTCATTCACAATCGCCAAAAGGCTTTCCTCCTGCTTTAACCGCCGCATCAACACGCTGGTGCGCCGGTCAACAAATCTCTGGGTCAGACGTTCATGCAACGCATCCGACAGTCTATCTTCAATCGCGCGGGTTGCACCGCGCCAATGGATTGCATCTGCAACCCAGCCGTTTCGCTGGGCAACGTAAGTCCAAGTGCGGATAAAAGCCAGCCGTTTTGACAATGTATCAATGTCCCCGTCGGTTTTATCAATGCGTTGTGTCTGTTTTGCCAGCCAATCATCGGGAATCAGGCCTTTTCGGCCATTAAGATAGGCGAAAACCTGCTGAACAAGGCTGACATGCTCACCAGCCGAGGTTTTACGGAAATCCGGTATCTGGCAGGTATCCCATAACAGCCGCACATCACTTGGCGTTTGCACATGGTCTTTGATCTCGGGCATTTCCCATAATGCGCGCAAGGTCAGCAAATCATCCGCATCGCGCGCCTTGACCAGTTCGGGGTGGTTTGATGGCATCTCAAGGCTTTGCAACAAGCCGTCAACCGTGCCGAATTCCAACCGTGAATTGCGCCATTCCAGCTTTTTGATCGGGGCAAACCGGTGTTGTTCTATCGCCTCTACCCAATCAGGTTCCAGCGGTTCAGCCTCGCCGGTCACGCCAAACGTGCCGTCGGTTCTATACCGCCCTGCCCGACCGGCGATTTGTGCCAATTCATTCGGCATCAAATACCGATGCCGCCGCCCGTCGAACTTTGACAGGCCCGCCAAAGCCACATGTTTGATATCCAGATTAAGCCCCATGCCGATGGCATCGGTGGCCACCAGATAATCGACATCGCCGTTTTGATACATCTCCACCTGCGCATTGCGCGTGCGCGGGCTAAGCGCCCCCATCACCACCGCCGCCCCGCCTTTTTGGCGACGTAGCAATTCCGCCATCGCATAAACGCTGTCTACCGAAAACCCGACAATCGCCGAGCGCGGCGGGATCCGGCCAACTTTTTTAGCCCCCGCATAAGTCAATTTCGAATACCGGCTGCGATATTCAAACCGCGCGTCTGGCAACAAGGATTCGACCCGCAGCTTCACCGCTTCCGCGCCCATAAATAAGGTCTCGCTGCGGCCCCGTGCATATAACAAGCGATCCGTAAAAATATGGCCCCGATCCGGATCAGCACATAGCTGGATTTCATCCACCGCCAGAAATGCCACATTCATATCCATCGGCATGGCCTCGACCGTGCAAACCCAGTATTTGGCCAGCGGCGGCACCATGCGTTCTTCGCCGGTTAACAGCGCCACGCAATGCGCCCCGCGCAAGGCGACAACCTTGTCGTAAACCTCGCGCGCCAACAGGCGCAACGGCAGGCCGATCATGCCGGTTGGGTGGCCCAGCATCCGTTCAATTGCATAATGGGTTTTGCCGGTATTGGTCGGGCCAAGAACGGCGGTAACAGTGCTTTGCATGGCCAAAGTCTCGATAAATCTAGTGCAGAATGCTTATTTGGGATTCAACCCGCTCAATCGCGCCACCTAATCCATCCATATGCGGATTTAACTGAAAGGCGATCTTATAGGCGCTTAGCGCCTCGTCCAGATTCCCCAATTCTTCCTGAATAAATCCCAGACCAACCATGGCACGGAAATGGCGCGGATTAAAGGTCAAGGTGGTGTGAATGTCCTGCAAGGCCATGTCCAATTCGCCCAATTCATAAAACGCGATGGCCCGCCCGCCGTAAGCTTCGCCAAATTCCGGCGCATGGTCTATCAATGCCGAAAAATGCCAGATCGCATCGCGCAGCAGCCCTGCATCCAGCGCGGCGTAACCCCGTTTTAACAGCAAATCCATGGCATCCGATCCGCTTTGGCGAAAAATCAGCAAAATCTGGCTCTCGGAACCGCTGCCATCCTCACTTTGCAACTGTGCAAATAATTCGTCCAGACGCGGGTTTTCACCATATGCCACACCTTGCGCCATTGCCGGCCCTGCCAGCATCAACGCCATCAATACGATTTTTATCCTGTGTATCATCCCCGCACCATGCCCGTGGCGGTGGCAAAGCTCAATTCCTATTTGCGATTTGACAGTAAATTCTGCGTGGCCTACCCTTTGCCTTACGCGAGGGAAATTCAAAAATATGTTTGCAATGGCGGGGGCAATGCTTACGTTAACGTCAACCAAAAATACGGAGAAGATACATGAGCGAAATTATTTCAGCAGCCGTGGCCGCCTTGGCCGAAAAACTCGGCGATGGCGATTTTGACGGATCGGTCAAGTTTGAAATCGAGGGCGAAGGTGCTGTTCGGATCGACGAAACCGGCGTAGCCGCTGACGATAGCGATGCCGATTGCACCCTGACCGCCACTGCTGATGTTTTTCAGGAATTGATGGATGGCGAACTGAACCCGACCGCGGCCTTCATGAGCGGCAAGCTGAGCGTTGATGGCGATATGTCCATGGCCATGAAGCTTGGCGCAATTTTGGCCTAATATGACCATCGCGCCGCTATATCTGAAAATGGCCAAGGCCCCGAAAGGCGGCGTGGCGCGATTTACCACCACCCCTGACGGCACCAAAATCCGCTTTGCCATCTGGGCTGGCGGCACACGCGGCACTGTGGTTTTTCTGGCGGGGCGCACTGAATATATTGAAAAATACGGTGTTACTTATGGCCAGCTGGTGCAGCGCGGCTTTTCGGTTGTGGTGCTGGATTGGCGCGGTCAGGGCCTGTCGGACCACATAGACGGGCGCAATGATCTGGGTGACGTGGTGCGGTTTTCCGATTATCAACAAGACCTTGAAACAGTGCTGAACCACCCCGATGTTTTAGCCCTGAACGGTCCGCGCCTGATGTTTTCCCATTCCATGGGCGGCTGTCTGGGCCTGCGGCATTTAATGGGAAAACATGATTTCAAGGCAGCGGTGTTTTCCGCGCCGATGTGGAATGTGATCATGCCCAAAGGCACCCGCCCTGTTGTGGCGGTTTTATCCGGAATTGCCCGTGCTGTCGGCTTGGGAAAGGGCCGCGTGCCGACCACCAATGGCGATTTTTATGTGACCTCGGCAGATTTCAAAGACAACACCCTGACCAGCGACCCTGACCAGTGGCAATTCATGCGCCAACATATTGTTGACAGGCCGGAATTCGGCCTTGGCGGCGCCAGCCTGCGCTGGTTTCGTGGCGCACTGGATGAATTCAAACGGTTCAAAACCGGAAAACTGCCGGATATTCCAACCCTTGTTCTCTATGGCACGGACGAAGCCATCGTGCTGCCCGAAGCGATTGAGCAGGTCTCGGCACGGCTTCCCAAAAATACCCTGATAAAAATCCAGTCTGCCCGCCATGAAATCTGGATGGAAACCCCCGAAATTCAGGCGCAGGCATGGGCGGAAACCGACAAGTTCCTAGACGACGTTATTTAGAATTTCCATCGCCGCTGCATGCACACGCGCATCACCCGCCGCAATAATTTGCCCGCCATTATGCGCGGGGCCGCCTTGCCAATTGGTAACGATACCGCCCGCGGCCTCTACCACTGCAATCGGGCCTTGCACATCATAAGCCAGCAAGCCGCTTTCAATCACCAGATCAACCATGCCAAGGCCAATCAGCGCATAGGCATAACAATCCAGCCCATAACGGGTTAGCTTGCATTGCTTTGATACAGCCCGAAACGCAGCCCCTTCGGCTTTGGTGCCGACCTCGGGGAAGGTTGTGTAAAGAATGGCGTCAGCCAACGCGGCGCATTCGCGGGTTTGCATCGTGCGTTTTTCATCACCACGTAGCCATTCTGAAACGCCAAACCCCCCGATAAACCGCTCTCCGGTAAAGGGCTGGTCAACAATACCAAACACCGGACCATCCCCCGCATCCAGCCCGATAAGCACCCCCCAACTGGCCGTGCCGCTGATATAGGCGCGGGTACCGTCAATCGGGTCTAATACCCATGTTAAGCCGCTGGTGCCTGCTTGTGTGCCAAATTCTTCACCCAAAATTCCGTCATCGGGGCGGTGTTTTGCCAGAATATCACGCATGGCCCGTTCCGAGGCACGGTCAGCCTCGGTTACCGGATCAAAGCTTTCCAATTCTTTGTTAGATACATCCAGCACAGGTTGGCGGAAATATTTCAGGGTTTCAATGCGGGCCACATCCGCCAGTTGATGGGCCACAGCCATCAATTCCTGTTGCTCTGCTTTACCAATTTCCATAAAAAATCCCCGCCTGTTGCCAGACGGGGATTTCATAATTCTTGTGTCGCGTCAAACGCTTTTAGGCAACTTCGCTCAGCACTCGCGCCAGATCAAACAAACGGCGGCGCTGGGCCTCGGGAATGGAATAATAAGAACGCACCAGTTCCAGTGCTTCTTTATCGGCCAACAAATCACCGCGCATATCGGATGGCGTTGTTTCAACGGCTTTTGCCTCTACGTCGCCGGTTTCCAGCCCTTCAAAGAAAAAGCTGACAGGCACTTCAAGCACCCCGGCAATATCCCAAAGCCGCGAGGCGCTGACCCGATTCATACCGGTTTCATATTTCTGGATTTGCTGGAATTTGATGCCAACCGCTTCGCCAAGTTGTTGCTGGGTTTTACCCACCATCCAACGGCGGTGCCGAACGCGTTTTCCCACATGGACGTCTACTGGATGTTTCATTTTTGGACCCCTTTTAAGAAAGTATTAACAATTACTCATAACAGTTGCAATACTGCTGCCAACTTCCCGCATCAGTAAATTAACTTGGAACGCTACCCTGCGGGTCTTTCTATAGGTAATCTATTCTTTCAAAGCAACCCCTATGGTAGAGCATTCGCAATTTGCAATTAATATTTCTTAATAAGCCATTAACATTGCAAATTGCAAAAGATTCAGCTTGCCAGCTTTTTCGATTCTCGCTTGCGGTCAATCGGATCAAGGAATCGTTTGCGCAGACGAATGTTGTTTGGCGTCACTTCTACCAGTTCGTCATTATCAATATAGGCGATGGCTTCTTCCAGCGACATCCGCACCGGCGTGGTCAGCGTTACCGCTTCGTCTTTGCCGCTGGCCCGCACGTTGGAATGCTTTTTGCCCTTCATCGGATTTACATCCAGATCATTGGGGCGGTTATGCTCGCCAATCACCATGCCCTGATAAATTTCTTCTTGCGAACCGATGAAAAATTTGCCGCGATCTTCAAGATTGTAAATCGCATAAGGCACAGACTGCCCTGCCTCCATCGAAATCAGAACCCCCGCACGGCGGCCCTCGATATGGCCTTTATAGGGCGCCCAATCGTGGAAAACGCGGTTGATAACGCCGGTGCCGCGTGTGTCGGTCAGAAATTGCCCGTGATAGCCAATAAGGCCACGGCTGGGCACATGCATGACGATGCGGGTTTTGCCAACACCGCCCGGGCGCATTTCAACCAGCTCACCTTTGCGCTGGGTCAGTTTTTCGATCACGGTGCCGGAATATTCGTCATCCACGTCAATGGTGGCTTCTTCAACCGGTTCCATTTTCTGGCCGTCAATGTCGCGGATAATCACCCGAGGCCGGCTGATCGACAGCTCAAACCCCTCACGGCGCATGTTTTCAATCAACACACCCATTTGCAGCTCGCCGCGCCCTGAAACCTCAAAGCTTTCGCCGCCAGCACTGTCTGCAACTTTGATCGCCACGTTTGATTCGGCTTCTTTCATCAAACGGTCACGGATAACCCGCGACTGAACCTTTTTGCCGTCACGTCCTGCAAGCGGCGAGGTATTGATGCCAAAGGTTACGGTAATGGTTGGCGGGTCAATCGGTTGGGCTTCAATCGCCTCGGTGACCGATTTGTCAGCCAGCGTATCGGCAACGGTGGCTTTGCTCATGCCGGCAATGGAAACAATGTCGCCTGCCACAGCTTCCTCGATGCCAACCTGATCCAATCCACGATAGGCCAAAACCTTGGTAATACGGAAACTCTCGATCAATTCGCCCTTGATGTTCATGGCCTTGATCTGGTCACCGGCCTTGGCAACACCGGATTCAACCCGGCCTGTCAGGATACGGCCCAAAAACGCGTCGCCGCCCAAAGTGGTCGCCAACATGCGGAACGGCTCGTCTTTCGCGGTAATCTGTGCGGGGGCTGGCACGTGCTCCAGAATAAGATCAAACAGGTCATCCAGATTTTGGCGTGGCCCGTCCAGTTCCTTGTCAGCCCAACCCGCACGGCCCGAAGCAAACAGCACCGGAAAATCAAGCTGGTCGTCATTGGCATCCAGATTGGCAAACAGATCAAAACAAAGATCATGCGCTTTGTCGGGTTCGCCGTCGGGTTTATCCACCTTGTTAACTACGACAATCGGGTTCAGGCCCAGCGCCAGCGCCTTGGCGGTTACAAATTTGGTTTGCGGCATCGGGCCTTCGGCGGCATCCACCAGCAGAACCACACCGTCAACCATCGACAAAATGCGTTCAACCTCGCCACCAAAATCGGCGTGGCCGGGGGTGTCAACGATGTTGATACGAATACCCTTCCATTCCACGCTGGTGGCTTTGGCCAAAATAGTAATGCCGCGTTCGCGCTCCAGATCATTGCTGTCCATGGCGCGTTCAACCGTGGCCTCGTTTTCGCGGTAATTGCCCGACTGTTTCAGCATTTCATCCACAAGCGTGGTTTTCCCGTGGTCAACGTGGGCGATGATCGCAATATTGCGCAATTCCATAACTTTGGCCTTTTTCAAAAAAATGCGGGGCCTACGCATGTGACGCAGCCCCGTTTGGCACTCCCATACGCCCATGGTTGCGATATAGCAAGTTATGGCTTGTGTTTTCTTGACGTGGCGCAGCAAATGGTCAGATTAACAAAAGTAACCAATTCGGGGTTGGGATAATATGATTTACAGGATATTCAGCATGACTTCTTTAATTAAATCTCTGGCGCTATTTTGCGTATTTATTGCCTCTCCGGCATTTTCCGGCGCTTTCGAACCCCGCCCCATCAATCACAATACAGTTGCCCCGGCCCCTAGCACGACAGCAAACTGGGATGGTTTTTATTTTGGTGGCATGAGCGGATTTTCGTCTGGCGAAAATGCATACTATGCTAGGCGAACGGATATTGGTGCAGTTAATACCGTTCAGATAGAAGGCTTTCTTGTTGGCGGATTTCTGGGCCGAAACTTTCAATTCAACAATTTGGTTTTTGGTTTAGAACTGGGATATACGCCACACTCGGTCTCTTCTGAAATTGGCCTTGCGGCTGGATACCGTTACACACATTTCTTAGATTACAGGGCACGGATAGGCCTTGCATTTGAAAACACCTTAATTTTTGGCAGTCTAGGGTATACGTCTGCGGGTTGGTCTGGCGAAAATGAAGATACTTTTTTATACGGGAATTCCTATGGCATTGGCATAGATCAAAAAATTGGGGAACAGCTGTTTGTTGGCCTGGAATACATCTACAGAGATATCGTAAGCCCTGATTTTACCAGCGACTATTTGGCGGGAGTGCATATGAAATCGTCCCAATCCGCGATCCAATTTAGGTTCGGCATATTCTTTTAACTTTGCTTGCCAAACAGCCCAAGCCCGCCCGTTGACACGGCAAGCCATGTTCACTCTAACAAAAAGGTCAAACCCATGCGCGCCATGCAACTCCACCAGCTTAACCAACCGATGCAACTGGATGATATCACAATCCCGGAACCCGGCTTGGGTCAGGTCCAAATCCGAGTCCATACCTGTGGCATCAATTTTGGCGATACCCTGATTGTGCAAGGCAAATATCAGGAAAAATTTGATCTACCCTTCACCCCCGGCATGGAAATTTGCGGGGTCATTACTGCCCTTGGCGAAGGCGTCGATGGCTTTCCCATTGGCACCCGTGTCGCCGCTTATGGTGGCAGTGGCGGCTTGGCGGAATATACATGTCTTGCGGCAGGTCGCTGCGTGCCCGTGCCTGCGACGATGACCGATATTGAGGTCGCCGCCTTTTTAGTGGCCTATGGCACCAGCCATGTGGCGCTGGATTACCGTGCCAAGCTGCAAGCTGGCGAAACATTACTGGTGCTTGGCGCATCAGGTGGCATTGGCTTAACCGCCGTGGAATTGGGCAAACAAATGGGTGCTAAGGTTATCGCGGTGGCGCGCGGCGCTGAAAAACTAGCCATCGCAAAAGCAGCAGGCGCAGACCACCTGATCGACAGCGAAACGCAGGATATCCGCGAGATCGTCAAATCCCTTGGCGGGGCCGATGTGGTTTATGACCCTGTTGGCGGTGACCAGTTCAAGGCTGCTTTGCGCAGCTGCAACCCAGAGGCCCGGATCATTCCGCTTGGCTTTGCCTCCGGTGATATTCCGCAAATACCGGCCAATATCCTGCTGGTCAAAAACATCTCGGTGATCGGGTTTTATTGGGGCGGCTATGCCGACTTTAAGCCCGAAATATTGCTGCAAAGCTTTTTGCAATTGTTCGGCATGTATATCGACGGCAAGCTAAAACCCCATGTCAGCCATGTTTTACCGCTGGAACAAGCCAACGAGGCATTGCAATTGTTGGCCAACCGCAAATCCACCGGCAAGGTTGTGGTGCAGGTCTATTCTGCCGCCTGAGCCACGCTAACCCCGTAAGCCGCGCGCACATAATCTGCCAATGCCTGCGCCATATCGCGCTGTTTGCCATGGGCGACATACATATTGATGTTGAACATCGGCAGGTCGGGCAAAACACCATTATGCTGCACCGGATCCATATAGGGCGAGGTCGCGCCCGCCAGCGAGGCATGAATGGCAAGGTCGGCCGAAACGCTGGCCTCGATGGTGCGGGTGGAATTGGATTCCACCGCGATCTCCCAATCCAGCCCCGATTTTGACAAAGCCGCCTGCGCCGCCGCGCGAAAAATACAGTTTTTCTCAAATGCCAACCGTAACGGGCTTTCTTGCCACACATTACCGTTGGGCGCCCCCACCCAGATCAGCGGTGCGCATTCAATCACTTCGCCATCTTTTTCAAGGCCGGATTCGGTGGTTAAAATCAAATCAACCTCGCCCGCATGCAGTTTTTGTTTCAGGCGCGCTGTATAGGATGAAATCAGCTGCACCTTTACGCGCGGGAATTCCTGCGCAAACCGCTGTAGAATCCCCGGCACATGCGGGTAAACAATGTCGGACGGCACCCCGAAAGCCACCTCGCCCTCGAATGCCTGATCATTCATGCGCGCCCAAACCTCGTCATTCAATGCCAACATACGCCGCCCGTAACCCAGCAATTGTTCGCCGTGCAACGTCATGCGCACCCCGCGCCCGTCGCGCGCCAACAAGGGCTGCCCGAGGGATTCTTCAAGGCGTTTAAGCTGCATCGAAACAGCGGATTGGGTCAGGTGCAATTGCGCCGCAGCCTTGGTCACCCCGCCGGTTTCGGCAACCGTGATGAACGAACGCAAAGCGGTTAGGTCAAGGTTTCTATACATATCAATCTCCGTGATGAACGCCAGCAAAACTATTCATTTTACTTATCTACGCGAATCACCCATATATCAAGTTATAAGATGAATTAACCCAAATCTAACACAAATCCTTATGGAGGCAATCATGCAAACTCTCGCAATCAAAACACTGGCACTTCCCGTATTCTCACTGGCAGTGATTGCCACGTGGATAGCATCTGCTGCACAGCGCAGCCAAACCCGCGCTGCTCTGGCCAGGCTGGACGACGCGCATCTGGCCGATATCGGCCTGAACTATAAACAAGCCAGCAAAGAATTCCGCAAACCGTTTTTTGTGTAAATTCAACACGATAGCATTCCAAAGGGCGCTTCTCAGCGCCCTTTTTTGTTTGCACTGGCCTACCCACCGCGCGCTGCTGTCAGGCCGTATTAACGCCTGCGGCGTATATTTGCGCTTGCCTGATACTTTCGGAGACTTTGCGTCGGGCTTGCTAGATTTCAACACTGGTAGCGGTCGATCAAAAAAA
>JAKITE010000064.1 GCA_021648225.1 Paracoccaceae bacterium | reverse complement strand
ACAGGCCTGTCACCAACCCGAACCTGTTGATCATATCGGGAATGGTGCGCAGGTTGTATTGATCAGCCGGAGCAGGATAGCCGCTGACGCAATGCAAAATCGCCAGCTCGCGGCAACCACCCTCCCGTGCGGCCTCGATTGCTTCGGTGATTTCGTCGGCATCGGCCATGCCGGTGGAAATAATCAGCGGTTTTCCGGTGCTGGCCGCATAGCGGATCAAGGGCAGATCCACTGCTTCAAATGATGCAATTTTATAGGCAGGTGCGTTCAGGTCTTCGAGCAGGTCAACAGCGGTGCTGTCAAACGGCGAGGAAAACATGGTGATTCCCGCCTTGCGCGCACGGTCAAACAGCGGTTTGTGCCATTCCCACGGGGTGTGGGCCTGCTCATAAAGTTCATAAAGCGTGCGGCCAGCCCATAGCCCGCCCTGAATTTGAAATTCGGGTGCGTTGCTATTGAGGGTAATGGTATCGGGCCGATAGGTTTGCAACTTGACCGCATCTGATCCCGTGGCTTTGGCTGCATCCACCATATTTAGCGCGGTTTCAAGACTGCCATTATGGTTGGCTGAAAGCTCGCATATTATATAAGGCGGGTGATCGGGGCCAATTTTGCGGTTGGCGATTGTTATTTTATGAGCCATCACGATATCGGCTTTCTATTTGTATTAACAGCTTGCTGCGGGTTTGCCCCCATGCCGCTGCCTTCAATTCAAAGCGGTATACATCCATCGGTGCGCCGTCAATTTCCTTATGCGCTGCCAAGCGCCCGGCTTCCCGGAAACCAAGCTTTTTATGAAAAGCCAAAGACGCTGCATTGCCTGCAAGAACCTCTCCGGTAAGCAGCTGAAGGCCCAGCGCGCCAAATGCAAAATCAAGCGCGCAGGTTCCCAAGCGGGTTCCGGTGCCTTTTTCTGCATCAGGGCAGGTATAAAACCCCCAAAAGGCAGTTTTATGCACGGGGTCAATATCGGTAAAATTCACCAGACCGGCTGGCACGCCATTTGCCTCAAAAATCAGATATTTGCTGTTTTGATCCTCTTTGATATTTGCCCACCAGTGCTGATGCTCCGCCAGCGTGATCACCTGTTGGGTATACATATTTTTGCGCACCTCCGGCGCATTGCGCCATGCCATAACCATTTCAAGGTCACGATCCAGCATAGGCCGCAAACGATCGGGTTTTTCGGTATTGCTATTCATACCTGCATCTCCTGAAGGCATCTTTTAACGCCGGACCCATCGACGATTACCCGCGCATTATCCGAAATCATCCCAAGCATGTCTTTGCTTAACGTCGCTAAAACCTCGGTCAATCGTGCCTGCCAACCCGCACCCTGTGCATTTCCCAGCAATATAATAGCCCCCGCGCCCTCAAGAAACTGCGCCGCCTCGCGCTGGTTATCGGCCAGCACCAAGGCCAAGGTGGGCAACCCAAGACAGCAGCGTTCCCACGAAGTGCTACCCGCCGCGCCTATTGCAAGGTCGCTTTGCGCCATAAGTTGCGCCATATTCGAAACCCCGACCAATACATCCGTTGGCCATGGCATGGTTTTGGCCAAGGTTTTCACCTCGGGCAGCCATGGCGCATGCGGGCCCATCACCACCTGTATCCGTGCATCCACGGGCAAGGCGCTGTCTTTTAACGCTTGCAAAATTTTGCCGGTAACATTGTGCTGATCCACCCCGCCCATGGTGATTAGCAGGGTTTTCAAACTCTGGCTTGCACCCCGCCGCTTTAGGCTATCGCGCCGCATCTCAGCAAATTCAGGCCGCAACAGCGCAAAATCGGGGCCCAGCAATACCCTGCATTGATCCCCGACATGTGGCTGGTAATCACCGGCCTTGCGGCCAAGATTCTGGTCCAGCAACAGATCGCAATCATGGGGCCGGTTGGCCAGATCATCTATGACCATCAGCCGATCGCAAACCGGCCACATCGCGGTTTCCCAGTTTTCACCCAACCCGTAATGATCCACAATCAGCCAGTTAAAATTGGTCTTTTCAATGGCAGCAAGGCATTGCTCTGCATCGGTTTGCCAATCACAGCCCAGCCAGCCCGAACCGCCGGGCACAAGCGGAAGGGCAATCACCGCAAACCCTTGTCTGCGGATATAATCATTCAAATTGCCCTGATGTGCGCGGCAGACAAACAGGCATTCAGCCCCTTGATCCGCCAATGCGCGCGCCAAGGTCAGGCAGCGCATCACATGCCCTGTGCCGATCTTAAGCGAGGCATCCGCCCGAAACATGATTTTTGCCCCTGCCCCCATCAGCGCAGCTCCGCAGCTTTGAACATCCGCTCTGCCGGATGCCGATCCTCGGGGCGGGCAATATTATGCACTCGCGCGCGGGGCAGGATTACCGCGATTTTCATGCGGTTATCGCGGTTTTGAGCGCGGCCACCACCTCGGCCTGTTCTTTGGGTGTTAATGTGGGGAAAAGCGGCAAGGTTATTGCCTCGGCGTAATATTTTTCCGCCTCTGGAAAATCACCCACCTTAAACCCCATACCCTGATAATAAGGCTGGGTATGCACCGGAATGTAATGCAGGTTCACCCCGATGCCGCTGCTGCGCAGCCGATCAAAAACCTCGCGATGTGACACGTCAATTTGATCAAGCTGCAAGCGCACCGGATAAAGATGCAGGCCGGAATAAGCAGTTTTGCCCCGCTGTGGCAGGGTAAGGGGCATGTCTGCCAATGTTTTATCATAACGGTCTGCAAGCAAATGCCGCTGCGCCACAATGTCATCCAACCGCTGCATTTGGCTGATGCCAAGCGCGGCCTGAAGGTCGGTCAGGCGGTAATTATAACCAAGCTCGATCTGCTGGTAATACCACGCACCCTCGCTTGGCTTGGTCATCAGGGCCGGGTCACGCGTGATACCATGGCTGCGAAACAATCCCATGCGCTGGGCCAGATCATCATCATTGGTCATCGCCATGCCGCCCTCGGCAGTGGTTACGATTTTCACGGGATGAAAGCTGAAAACTGTAATATCGCTATGCTGGCATGCACCGATTTTTTGGGTGCCGTAACGCCCGCCAATCGCGTGCGAGGCATCCTCGATCACCTTAAACCCGAACCGTTGTGCCAATGCGGCAATCGCCGCCATATCGCAGGGCTCGCCGCGCAAATGCACCGGCACCACCACTTTGGGCAGCCGCCCCTGTTTTTCAGCCTCAACCAGCTTTTGTTCCAGCTTAACGGGGCACATATTATAGGTTTTGCTGTCAATATCGACAAAATCCACCTGCGCGCCGCAATATAGCCCGCAATTGGCCGAGGCCACAAACGTAAGCGGGCTGGTCCATAACCAGTCCCCTTTACCCAAGCCAAGCGCAAGGCAGGCAATATGCAATGCCGAGGTGGCGCTATTGACAGCCACCCCGTGCGCCACCCCGCAATAATCCGCCACGGTTTTCTCAAAACCCGGCACCTGCGCGCCCTGGGTCAAAAACTGGTTTTGCAGCACGTCGATCACCGTATCCACGTCGGCTTGGGTGATTTCATGGCGGCCATAAGGGATCATGGCTTAGACCTTTCCAATACTGTCTGCGTTGGCTTTGACCCATTGGTTCAGGCTGTCAATGCTCATCCAGTCGGTATTGTTATCGCTGGTATAGCGAAACCCTTGCGGCACCGGTTTGCCATCCTTGATCCGCTCTTTGGAGCTGCCCCAATTGTTGATAGAGGGCAGGATTTTATAATGGCCGGGATATTCAAAGGTAAAGGATGCATCCTCTTCGCCGATCATTTGTTCATGCAGTTTTTCACCGGGGCGAATGCCGACGATTTCCTGTCTGGCATCGGGCGCAATGGCTTTTGCCAGCTCTGTTACCTTCATCGACGGGATTTTTTTAACATAAATCTCGCCGCCTTCCATGTCGTCAAAAGCGCGCCAAACCAGATCAACCCCTTGTTCCAGCGTGATCATAAAACGGGTCATTCCGGCATCGGTAATCGGCAATACGCCTTTGTCTTTGATCGACATGAAAAACGGAATGACCGAGCCGCGAGACCCCATAACATTGCCATAGCGCACCACCGCAAAGCGGGTTTTATGGCCGCCGGAATAGGAATTTCCGGCCACAAAAAGCTTGTCCGAGGCCAGTTTGGTGGCACCATAAAGGTTAACCGGGCTGCTGGCCTTGTCGGTTGACAGCGCCACCACCCGTTTAACGCCTTTGTCAATGCAGGCATCAATCAGGTTCATCGCGCCGTTAATATTGGTTTTCACACATTCAAACGGGTTATATTCGGCAGTTGGCACAATTTTGGTGGCGGCGGCATGCACGACGTAATCAACCCCGTCAAGCGCGCGATAAAGCCGGTCACGGTCGCGCACATCGCCGATAAAAAACCGGATCCGGTCATCACCCTGAAACTTTTTGGCCATTTCCCATTGTTTCATCTCGTCACGGGAAAAAATAATGATTTTTTTGGGGTTATACTTTTCCAGCGTCATTGGCACAAATGTGTTCCCGAAAGAACCTGTGCCGCCGGTGATTAGAATAGTTGAATTTTGCAGCATGAACAGCCTTTCTTGATGCCCTTATGGGGCCGAATACTTTATTGGCAAGCCGCTGTTGAAATAAGCGGTTTTCTTTCGTGACTATTTCTCAATGTCACGCGTTTGTTTACGCTCTTTTTTTTCAGATTTCCAAGCCTATTCGCAATTTTTGAAAAAATTCGGACGGGCAACAGCAATCGCCGCTGCTTGGGCATGGCCTCGGCCGGGCTTTGTTAGCCAGGGGATTTGGCTGATCGGGCGGCTCGTAATTGGGCAAAATCATCGCCGGCGTGATAGCTGGATCGGGTCAGCGGCGTGGATGAAACCATCAAAAACCCTTTGCCATAGGCCGCCGATTCATAAGATTTGAATTCCTCGGGGGTGACAAACCGGTCTACTACGTGGTGTTTCGGGGTGGGTTGCAGATATTGGCCAATGGTCAGGAAATCAACATCCGCTGCGCGCATATCATCCATGACCTGATGCACCGATTGTTTATCCTCGCCCAAGCCAACCATAATACCGGATTTGGTGAACATGCTTGGGTCAATTTCCTTGATACGTTGCAAAACCCGCAGGCTGTGGAAATAGCGCGCGCCGGGGCGCACCACCGGATAAAGGCCGGGCACGGTTTCAAGATTATGGTTAAACACATCGGGGCGCGCCGCCACCACGGTTTCAACCGCATCCGGGCCGCATTTCAGGAAATCCGGCGTCAGAACCTCGATGGTGGTATCGGGGGATTTGCGGCGAATGGCGCGAATGGTCTGCGCGATATGTTCTGCCCCGCCATCCGATAGATCATCACGATCGACCGAGGTAACCACCACATGTTTCAGCCCCAGTTTATCAACCGCCACAGCCACCCTGCCCGGTTCAAACACATCCAGCGCATCGGGGCGGCCGGTGGCGATGTTGCAAAATGAACAGCCGCGCGTGCAAATATCACCCATGATCATCATGGTGGCATGGCCCTGCGACCAGCATTCGCCAACATTGGGGCAGCCGGCCTCTTGGCAAACGGTCACAAGGTTGTTTTCTTTCAGGATATTACGAGTTTTTCGATAGGCCTCGGAATTGGGGGCCTTGACCCGAATCCAGTCCGGCTTGCGCAAAACCGGCGTGTCGGGCTTATGGGCTTTTTCGGGGTGCCGTTGGGATTTATCGGAAAGATCGCGGGGTTCGGGCATGTTGACCTCTGGGCTATTGTTTTGGGTTTCTTATCCTAACTGTCTGGTGCTGTCTGCCAAAATCGGCACATGCCAGCATTGTATTGCACGCAAGGGCGAAATCATGTGATAATCAGGTAACAGAACAGGAAACACTATGGCCGAAACATCCCCTACCTCGCTAGCAATTCACAAAAGCTCCGAACACCAGATCGGAAAATTGCAGGAATTCATGAAGCAAATCGTGTTTGGCGGCAATGACGGCATTGTCACCACATTTGCCATCGTCGCCGGTTTTGCCGGTGCAGGCATGGAGGGCACCGCGCAAATTGGCGGCATCGCGGTTTTGCTGTTTGGCATTGCCAATCTGTTGGCCGACGCCACCGCCATGGGCCTTGGCGAATTTCTGTCTGGCCGGTCCGAGCGCGATGTCTATACCGCCACCCGCAACAAGGAACTCTATGAAATCCAGCATAATCCGGCCATGGAACGGGCTGAAATGTATGAAATTCTAGGCGAGCGCGGCGTATCGGATGATGATGCAAAACAGCTGACCGCCATATTTGAACGCCACCCCGAATTTATGGCGGATTTCATGATGCAATATGAAATCGGCATGGCAGACCCGACCGGCGAAAGCCCTGCCATGAACGGGTTTGCCACCTTTATTGCCTTTATTATTTTCGGCGTTGTGCCGTTGCTGCCCTATTTCCTGATGGAGCCGTCACAAACCACGTTTAACCTGTCAGTCGCGGCCACCTTTGCCGCGCTGGTTGCGCTGGGCCTGCTGCGCTGGAAAGTCACCAACGAAACCATGCTGCGCTGTGTTGGCGAAACGGTTCTGGTGGGTGGTATTTGTGCAATTGTTGCCTTTGGCGTCGGGCTGGCATTTCGCTAGAATCGCTTAATGGATCAAGACCTTGCCCCGATCGCCCGGTTTTCGGGTGGGCAGATTTTTGGGCACATTTGATTTGAGCAATGGCGGTTTTGGATCTTGGGGCAATTGCAACATCAATTCCAGACAGATTTTTTCGATATTGGATCCTTCGGAAACCACTTCATCCTTGACCAGATTGTTTTTCTCAAATGGATCAATCTCATGGTCATACAGTTCCAACTGGCCGGTATCATAGCGAATAAGCCGGTATTTTCCGGTGCGAACAGAGGCGGCCATATGGCTTTCAATGGTGGTTTTATCGCTAAACCTTTCCCACATCGAAACCGCATTGCCCCGCCCGGCAGCGCCCTTGGCCAGCGGCATTAAATCCTGCCCGTCAAAGGCATGCGGCGAGGTTAGCCCGATCAGGTTTTGCAAAGTTGGATAAATATCCAGCAAGGAAACCGGTTCGGAAACACGGCGCGCCGGCAGGTCTGGATGATAGAGCATCAGGGGCACCCGCAAGGCCCGTTCCCATAAGGTGAATTTATGAAAAGCCAGTTTTTCGCCAAATTGCAAGCCGTGATCGGACCAGAAAATAATCAAGGTGTTTTCCAGCAGGTCCTGATCTTCCAGCCTGTCCAGCAATTGCCCGACAATATGATCCGCATAGGCAATACAGGCCAGATAGCTGTGGATAAAATCCTGATATTCGCCGGTTTTATACACCGTCCGGCCAATTTGCCGCTGAACAAGCTTGCGCGCCGAGGGCGGTAAGGCATTGAATTCGCTTAAATCATTCGGATCAAAGGCTTTGCCATGAAACCCGGGCGGGTGCTCAACCGGAGTTTTGATTCTGTCAAAAAATTCCTGCCGTGCCATAAACGGCAGATGCGGGGCAAATGTGCCAAAAGCCCAGAATTTATTTTCAGCACCTTTGCTAAGCCGGGTTTTCATAAATTCCAGATTACGCTCGTCTGACTGGGGGGGGGCGGAATTGGGTAGCGGCCCGAAATCGGTTCTGGGGCCTAACAGCCCTAGTTTGGCGGCGCGGCTGGTTTTGGAAAATGTATCAATTTCGGTGTGAAAAAATTGTGACCAATCCTCCGCATCAAACCCTGACAGGCCCATATGAAATATCTTGCCCGCGCCGATGGTTTCCATACCCGCATCGCGCGCTTGCCCGATGATGGAGCGCCGCCCGCCCGCTGGATATTGCAACGCCCAGGATTGCTGGTTTGAATACATGCCGGTGCGCCAAGGCGCCTGACCAAACAGCGTAGAAGTGCGCGAAGGCGAACAGGCCGGTGCCGCCGCATAAGCATGTTCAAAAACCGTTGCGTGTTTGGCCAGCCGGTTCAGATTTGGCGTATAAGCCTGCGGATGGCCTCCCAACGGTTCGATCCAGTCGTTCAGGTCTTCAAGCGACAGCAGCAGGATGTTTTTGATTTTCGGGTCGGTGGTCATACGCGATTTATGGCGCAGGTTGGGGGGATGGTCCAGCTTTTTGATTGTTTTGGGACGGTGCGTGGGAACCACGCACCCTACGATTAGGTGGTGTAGTTTTGTTTAGGTTTTCCGTAGGGTCATTTGATCTTATTCCAAAAATATGGATTCATCACCCCTCAGGGACCTACATATGAATAACCCGCCCATAAGCATCCAGCACACTTTCATGCATCATCTCGGATAGGGTCGGGTGCGGGAATACGGTTTGCATCAGGTCTTCTTCGGTGGTTTCCAGCTGGCGACCAACGATAAAACCCTGAATAAGCTCGGTAACTTCTGCGCCAATCATATGCGCGCCCAGCAGCTCTCCGGTTTTGGCGTCAAAAATGGTTTTGACCATGCCCTCGGCCTCGCCCAAAGCGATGGCTTTGCCGTTGCCCATAAACGGAAAACGCCCGACTTTGATGTCATAGCCCAGCTCCTTGGCCTTGGCCTCGGTATAGCCAACGGAGGCCACCTGCGGGTGGCAATAGGTGCAACCGGCGATGCTTTCGGGTTTAACCGCATGCACCTTTTTGCCAGCGATTTTCTCGGCGACCATCACGCCCTCGTGGGAGGCTTTGTGGGCCAGCCAAGGCGCGCCGGCAATGTCGCCAATCGCATAAATACCGGGAATTTTGGTGGCGCAATATTCATCCGTGACAATATGGGTGCGGTCAATCTCAATGCCCAATGCTTCCAGCCCAAGGCCCTCAACATTGCCAACAATGCCCACAGCGGAAATCACTGTATCAAAGGTTTCGGTAATGGTTTTGCCATTAGTTTCGATATGGGCCACAACCTTGCCCTTGCCGCGATCCAGTTTTTTAACCATGGATTTCTCCATGATTTTCATGCCCTGTTTGATAAACTGTTTCTTGGCAAATTTGGAAATCTCAGCGTCTTCGACCGGCAGCACCCTGTCCATGACCTCCACCACCGTAGTATCCGCGCCAAGCGTATTATAAAAACTTGCAAATTCAATACCGATGGCACCGGAACCGATCACCAGCAGCTTTTTCGGCATCCGCACCGGATCAAGCGCGTGTTTATAGGTCCAGACCAAATCGCCGTCAGCCTCCAGCCCCGGTAATTCGCGGGCCCGCGCGCCGGTGGCGATGATGGTGTTTTTAGCAGTCAGCGTATCGCCGTTCACCGCAACTTTGCCCGCAGCCGGAATGCTGGCCTCACCCATGATCACGGTGATTTTGTTTTTCTTCAGCAGGTGTTTAACGCCCGCAGATAATTGTGCCGCAATGCCGCGAGACCGTTTGACAACCGCCTTGATGTCATAAGAAATTGCATCAGCCTTCAGGCCAAACTCCCCTGCCCGCTCCATCAGGTGGAAAATCTCGGAGGATCGCAACAAGGCTTTGGTCGGAATACAGCCCCAATTGAGGCAAATACCGCCCAGATGTTCACGTTCTACCACAGCCACATTCAACCCTAGCTGCGCCGCCCGTATGGCGGCCACATAGCCCCCGGGGCCAGCGCCAATAACAATAAGGTCAAATGATTTTTCGGCCATGGGGGTATCCTTTATCTGGGTTTTTCGGAACCATAAAGCAAAGCCAAGGTGATGCAAGTTGTTGATACTGCAACCCAGCTATGCGCAGCTGGTCTCCGAGCGCAGCGAGGCCATGCCCAAGCGAAGCGCGGGAGAGCATCTTAGCGATAAAAAACTGCCGTTGGCGGTGGCCTCGCTTCGCTCGGCTTTGGCTTAGCGCTTGTCTTGGGCCTCAAGGGTTTGAAGCGTGTGCATATAAGCACCAGCCTCAAGGTATTCCTGCTCCGCAGGGGTGGTTTTGCGGCCAAGCGCATCGTTTCGATACGGAAAACGGCCAAATTGGCGAATGACCTGACGATGGGCGCGCGGATGCAGCAATGTATCCCCCCCATCCATCCGCAATTTATACATCCGTACGCCGGTGTCCTGATCTGCCAATACTTCGGAATGCATCAGGGGCAGGTAAAAGAATTGCCGCATCGGTTTGTTGATTTTCAAGTCATTGCGCATATAAATCGCCCGTTTGGCGATTTTACGGGCCTTGGCATCGGTGGCAAATGAATCGCTTGACCCGCGAAACATGTTGCGCGGAAACTGGTCCAGCACAATTAGCAGCGCAAGGGAATGTTCGGGGCGACATCCCCAATGGTCATAGCCGCCATCGCGTGCGCTTTGCCACATTTCCAGATAACGATCACGGATTTTGGTATCGACCGCATCGTCGGCAACATACCAACCGGATTCGGTGACTTCATTTTGCCAGAAATCCAGAACCTCTTTGTGTGAAATACCCATTTGCCTGCTCCGCCGTTTTTTTCAGTTAGGCATGTTGCAAAATGATTCGCTACTAAAACCTGCTTTCTTCCTCTATTTCTTGCTCAATAGCGATTTCCTGGGCAACTTCGGCAACAATCGGCGTGGTTTGCGGCAAAACCGGGGTATAAGACATGGTATCTTCAACGCTTAGCCCTTCGCGCCGCGTCATGCGATAGCTGCCATAGGCCGCAATCAGCAGCATCAGCACAATCATCGCCACAAAAAAGCTGTTAGCGCCAAACATCGACATGGAATAACCAACCACCACCGGCGTGCCAATCGCGCCCACGCCACCCACAAAAACCAAAGCACCCGAGGCGTTGGCCATGTCTTCGTGTTCAAGGTAATCATTGGTATGGGCGATCAGCAATGAATATAACGGGCCGGTGCTGGCACCGATGGTAAAGCCCATTACAAGAACAACAGCAAAGGAATTGGGCAGAAACAGCCCGACCAGCAAGATCGCCGAACACAGCGCGGTAATGAAAACAATCAGCAAACGCCGGTCCATGCGGTCAGACAGCCAGCCGATCGGATATTGCAACAGCACACTGCCGGTATAAATCGTGCCGATAAACAAGGATATTTCCGCCACACTTAGCCCCAAAGTAGTGCCGTATACAGCCGACATGCCAAACATAATTGAAAACACACCGCCCAAAAGCAAGGACCCAACCACGCCCAGTGGCGAGGTTTTGAACAGGCGTTTCAAGGTCATCGGGGGTGATGTGCGAAACACCGGCGCGGGGCTGACTGACAATAGAATTGGCGCAAAGGAAATCGACACCACAACCGAGATCACCGCAAACAGCACAAAACCCGACGGGTCTGCAAAATTCACGATGACTTGCGCCGCAACAATGCCCGCCATTTGCACAATCATATAGACCGACAGCGCCTGCCCCCGGGTTTCGTTGGTGGCGCTGTCATTCAGCCAGCTTTCGGCAACCACATAAACTCCGGCAAAACTGAACCCGACAATAAAGCGCATAAACGACCAGATAAACGGGTCAGGTGCCAGCGCATAGATAATAAACGCCGCTGAAATAGCCGAGGCCAATGCTGCAAAAACCCGCACATGCCCAACCCGCGCAATCATAATCGGTGCCATTTTGGAACCGCCAAGAAAGCCCAGAAAATAGGCTGACATGATCCAGGACATGGTGGTGGGCGAAAACCCCTCAATCGCGCCGCGAACGCCCAGCAAAGTGCCCTGCATGCCGTTGCCAAGCATCAACAGGAACATGCCCAGAAACAACGCCCATGAATTTTTGAGAATATAGCCCATTATGCCTCCTTTTGGCCGGAGTTAGCCTAAAAAATCAATGCCGGTCTAGGCTGAAACCGACAGGGTTAAGTCGTTTCTTCGCTGGCAGGAAACAGTAACGAAGAATCGCCGTAAGAAAAGAAACGGTATTTGTTTTCAACGGCATGGCTGTAGATTTCGGGCAATGTTTCCAGCCCGACCAGCGCCGATACCAGCATCAGCAAGGTTGATTTTGGCAGGTGAAAATTGGTCATCAAACCGCTGGTGACCTGAAATTCAAACCCCGGTGTAATGAAAATATCCGTGTCCCCCACCCATGCGGCAATCTGGTTTTTGCCGGTGGCGGCGGTTTCGATCAGCCGCAAGCTGGTGGTGCCAACCGGAATAACCCGTCCGCCAGCTTTCAGCGTTTCATTGATGGCTTTTGCTGCCGCCTCGGAAACTTCACCCCATTCGGAGTGCATTTTATGATCCGCAATATTGTCTACCTTTACCGGCAAAAACGTGCCTGCACCGACATGCAGGGTTACCTCGGTGCTGTTCACACCCATTTCCGCCAGTGTATCAAACAAAGCCTGATCAAAATGCAGTGATGCGGTCGGCGCGGCAACCGCGCCGATGTTTTTGGCAAACATGGTCTGGTAATCTTCATGGTCCCGCGCATCAGCGGGCCGTTTCGAGGCTATGTATGGTGGCAATGGCATCTGGCCCGAATTGGCAATGACTTTGTCCAATGCCGCACCTGATTTATCAAACTCAAGGGTGACGATACCGTCTTCTTTGCCCAGCACCTCGGCTGAAAATCCGTCAAACCAGATAATATCGCCTTTTTGCAAGCGTTTCAGGGGTCGCGCCAGTGCTTTCCATGTTTTGTCATCCAGTCGCTCTATCAAGGTGGCGTCGATTTTGGATTCGCCCGAGCCATGAATGGTTTCGCGTTTTCGCAGGCCGGAAATGCGCGCGGCGATGACTTTGGTATTGTTGAAAACCAGCAGATCGCCCTTTTTCAACCACCGGGGCAAATCCGAAACCGTGGAATCGGCAATTTTACCGTTTTGCAACACCAGCATCTTTGATGCAGGGCGCGGTTTTGCCGGGCGCAGGGCAATCAGGGATTCGGGTAATTCAAAGTCAAAATCGGACAGGGTAAGCATATCGGTTCTTTCAACAGGTTTAGGCTGCTTTAGCGGTGCCGCCCTCCCATGGAAAGCCTTTAGTTCAGACAAACAGACCAATACAAAGAAAAACCTGCTTTAGCGGAAATTGGCCCACGCAACGCCGGAAATGAACGAATTCTTAACAGCCCCCTTGAAGCAAGGGGTTTTTGGCCTTATTCCAATAAGCTACTTTGGCGGTAACGAGGCAATAGATAATGGTTGAAAAAGGCAAAATGCAGATAACTCCGCCCGGGCGCGGGCTGGCACATTTTCTACCCAACCAAACCATCACCATGACCGACAGCCACGGCATTCGCAGCTTTACCCTGTCGCCGGTCAAACGGCTGGTGTTTGGCTCGGCTGTTTTTGCTTTGATAATCTGGGCGGTGCTGGCAACGGTTACCTTGCTGATCTATAGCATTGGCGAAGACAAAATGCGCCAGCGCTCGGCGGTTTTGACCCTTGCGTATGAAACCCGCCTCAACGACCTGCAAGCCGAACGCGACAGCCTGTCGGGGCAGTTGGCAAATGTATCGGCGCGTATGTTAACCGCACAAAGCCAGCTAATGAACCAACAGCAAAACATTTTGCAACTGGGGTCCGAACAGCAAAATCTGGATGCCAATATTGCCAATCTCAGGGACCAGCTGGGCAAAATGCTGTCAGACCGCGATATTGCGGTTGAGGCCAGCACCAATCTGGGCGTTGAACTGGCGTCCTTGCGCGAATTGATGACCAGCCGTCTGGGCGGGCAGTCGGATGTTTTGACCACCATCGAAGCCCTGACAGGCGCCTTGGCGGGTGCGGTAGAAACCCGTGATATGGTTCAGGCCGATATCTTTGCGTTGAACGAGCAGATCGACGCGATGGAATTGCAACGGGAGCTGACCAACCAGCGCCAGGACCGGATGTTAACCCAACTGGAAGACGCGATCGAGGTATCCTTGGTGCCGCTTTCAACCCTGTTTGATGCGGTGGGTATGGATGTGGACGGTATTCTGGCCAATGTGCGGCAAAACTATTCGGGAACCGGTGGCATAAGTGACGAAGAAGTCACCGGCGAAATTGACCCGACAGATGTTCGCATCAACCAGTTGCTGCAAGGGCTGGATCAGGTCGCCAGTTTGAACATGGCGGCAAGCAAACTGCCGCTGGCCATGCCGCTGCGCACTTCGTTTCGTTATACCAGCGGTTTTGGGCCGCGCGGCGGGCGCATTCACAAAGGCATAGATATGGCGGGTGCGCGCGATTCCCCTATTTTGGCAACCGGTGACGGGGTGGTCAGCTTTTCAGGTGTGCAAAGCGGATTTGGCAATCTGGTGATTATCAACCACGAAAACGGCTATCAAACCTATTATGCCCATATGGCCCGGACCCGCGTTTCTGTTGGAACGGTGGTTGCGCGCGGCGACAGAATAGGCGATATGGGGAACTCGGGTCGATCATCCGGTGTGCATCTTCATTATGAAATCCGAACGGATGGCGTATCTATCAATCCCATGACTTTTATAAAGGCAGGTCGAAATGTTTACTAAAGGCAAAACTCCGGAAACCCCGGCAAGCAAATCATCCCCAACTCCGGCTGCTCCGGCAAAGCCGGCCAGCGCTTCTGCGGCTGCTCCGGCGGCTGCAAAGCCAAAACCATCACCTTCTATCCTGTCATCAGATCTGACCATTACCGGCAATCTGACCACCACCGGTGATATCCAGATTGAAGGCACGGTCGAGGGCGATATCCGCGCCCATCTGCTTACGGTTGGCGAAACTGCCACGGTTAAAGGCGAATGTATTGCTGATGATGTGGTGGTTAATGGCCGCGTTGTCGGTTGTGTTCGCGGCCTCAAGGTGCGCCTGACCGCATCGGCGCGGGTCGAGGGTGACATCATCCACAAAACCATCGCCATTGAAAGCGGCGCCCATTTCGAGGGTTCGGTAAAACGCGAAGACGACCCGCTTTCGGGTGGTAAGAAACCCTGACGGTTGCTTGATATTTAATCAGGGGCGCTTTTGGCGCCCTTTTTTATGCGGGATGTTTTAGCAGTTTTCGATACAAATGCCATGTGGCATGGCCAATCAACGGCAAGGTGATAAACAACCCCAGAAACATCGGG
>JAKITE010000063.1 GCA_021648225.1 Paracoccaceae bacterium | reverse complement strand
CCAAACGGGGTTTTTATGGGTAATGCTATTTTGTCGCGCTGGCCGATTTTGCAAAGCGATATTTCAGCCCTGTATGAGCCAAAAGGCGCAGAGGAATCCCGCGTGGTGATTTTTGCAGAAATCGACGGGCCGCGCGGCAAAATTCCGGTATTTTGCACCCATTTGCATTGGCAGATGCATCACAGCCATATCCGCCAACAACAGGTTGCTGATCTGACCAAGTTTATCGACACAAAACGGCCGTGGAAATTTCCGCCGGTTTTATGCGGGGATTTTAACGCAGATCCGCATGCCGAGGAGGTTCGGATGTTAACCGGGCAAACCGCTTGCCCAACCAAAAACCTGGTCTTTTATGATGCGTGGGCGTTTATAAACCCGTCTGAAAACGGGTTTACATGGGATAATACCAACCCTTACGCGGCCGAGGCGTTTGAGCCGGATCGCCGGATTGATTATGTGTTTACCGGATTGCCGCGTATGCGCGGGGCGGGGCATGTTGTGGGTTGCAAACTGGTGGCAAGTGCAGCAGTTGACGGGGTGCAGCCAAGTGACCATTACGGGGTTTTGGCCGAGCTTCGATATTAAAGGTTTTATGCCTCCGGCGGGGATATTTTTACGAATTAGAAGCTGGAAAGCATTTTTGATTCGGTGATTTCGATCAGAGTCGGGGTTCTGGATTCCAGCGCGTTTTGTAGGGCCTTGTTCAGGTCGGGCAGGGTTGAGGCATTGCAGGATTTCATGCCGTAGGATTTGGCGAGGGTGACAAAATCTGGCGTATGCAGGTCTACGCCAACGGGGGTTACATTGCGGGCCTGCATGGCGGATTTGATCTCTCCGTAACCGTTATTGTTCCAGCAGATCACGATAAACGGGCCGCCGACCTCCATGGCGGTGCCAAGCTCTGCCAGTGAAAATTGCAAGCCGCCATCACCGACAAGGCAAATAACAGGGTGGTTTGGCGCGGCAACCTTTGCGCCAATTGCGGCAGGCAACCCATAGCCAAGCGCGCCAAAGCCGCAAGCGGAATTAAACCAGCGTGCTGTTGATTTTACGGGGAAATACATGTTGCCCGCATAAGGCAATTGGGTTGAATCGCCGATGATATAGGCGTTGGGGATGGTGGTTTGGATGCTGTCGAGAATATCGATAAGCTTGCGGTATTTTTCCGGTTGTTCGGCCAATGCGGCCTTGCGGGCAATGGCTGCGCGGGCTGCGCCATTGTTTTGGCTTTGCGGTAATTCCGCCAGCAAATCCTGCATGGCCTCACCCGCATCGCCAACCAGCGCAACATCACACGCGGTGTTGCGGGCCAATTGCAGCGGGTCGATATCGCAGCGGATAAGGGGGGCTTTGGTGGTGAAGGGTTCGCGTTCAAACACGTTATAATCGGTGCGGCCCATTTCGGTGCCAAAAGCCAGCACCAGATCGGCCTGATCGGCCAGATCCCGGATGGCATTTAGAGAGGGGCTGGCAGGCACTGCCAGCGGGTGGCCAGCGGGAATAATACCGCGTGCGTTGATGGTCATTACTGTTGGTGCGTCCAGTTGCTCCGTCAGTTTCAGTGCCAGCGCGGCGGCCTTGCGACAGCCTCCACCAAGAAAAATTACCGGATTTTTGGCGGATTTACACAGGCTGATTGCTTGTTGCATTGCATCGCGTGCGGGGCGTGGCGGCAGGATTTTTGTGCGGCGTTTTGTCGGCAGATGGTCTGCATTTGCCGCGAAAAGATCAACCGGAATTTCGATATGCACGGGGCGGGGGCGGCTGCCTTCAAACACTGCAAAGGCTCGCCCGATGGCTTTGGGCAGGTCGGCAGGGGTGTTGACCCGAAAACTGAATGCCGAAACCTGTGCTGCCATTAACCCTTGGTTGGGGCTTTCGTGTAATTCGCCCTCGCCATGGCCAAGTTTGCCGATATGATTCACGGCGGAAATCACCAGCATTGGCACTGAATCCGCATAAGCCTGCCCCATGGCGGTAAGGGCATTGGTAAGGCCGGGGCCAGTGATCAGCAGCGCCACACCGGGTTTGCCACAAGCGCGGGCATAGCCATCTGCCATGAAACCAGCGCCTTGTTCGTGGCGCGGCGTGACATGCTGGATATTGGAACTGGCCAAGCCGCGATACATGTCAACCGTATGCACACCGGGAATGCCGAAAACAGTATCGACCTCGTAATTTTCCAGCAATTTCACCAAATATTCGCCAAGCGTCATTTTGTATCCAATCACGTCGCTTTTTTGTAAGACTTGGCGCAGCTAATCCGAGAAAACTTTGCCTGACAAGCCCAAAGGCGTAGCATAATATGACAAAAAAGACATTTCCCGATTTTGTGCAAAACCTTCGGTTTGAGGATATCCCCCCGCATATCGTGGCAATCATGCAGCGCAGCCTGCTGGATACGCTGGGTGTGGCCGCTATTGGCAGCCAGACCGAAATGTCGTGCATTACCCGAGGTTTCGCTTCGCGCCATATGCCGTGCGGGGCCGATACCCCCAAGGCCCGGCTGCTGTTTGGCGGCGCAGATGTCAGCCCGATGGGCGCGGCAATGGCGGGGGCATTTACCATTGATTCAATTGACGCCCATGATGGCATAACCCCCGCCAAGGGCCATGCTGGATCAGCCGTGTTGCCCGGCGTTCTGGCCATGGTAGATTCGTTGGAACGCGAGGTTTCAGGGCAGGAATTGGTTGTGGCACTGACGATTGGGTATGAAATTGCCTATCGCGCCGGATTGGCTTTGCACGCAACCGTGCCGGATTATCACACATCGGGCGCGTGGACAGCACTCGGGGTTGCGGCGGCGGGGGCGCGGTTATTGGGGGTGTCGGATGCGCAGCTTTGCCACGCGGTTGGCATTGCCGAATATCACGGGCCGCGCAGCCAGATGATGCGTTGTATTGATCATCCGACCATGTTGCGTGACGGGGTCGGCTGGGGCGCGCCTGCTGGGGTAAGTGCTGCGTTTTTGGCGGCTGACGGGTTTACCGGCGCGCCTGCGATAACCATAGAGGGTTCGGATGCCGCGCCATTTTGGCATGATCTTGGCGTGCGGTGGGAAATTGAAAGCACCCATTACAAAGCCTATCCCGTATGTCGCTGGGCGCATCCGGCGATTGATGCAGTGCGAGATTTGATGCAGGAAAATGATCTGACCAGTGACATGATTGATCGGGCGCGGATACTGACTTTTCATTACGCCACAAAATTGGCAGGGCATGAACCCAAAACGCTGGACGAGATGACCTATGCGCTGGCATTTCCTTTTGCGATTATGGCGGTGCGTGGCAAAATCGGCGTGGCTGAATTGCAGCCGGAAATTCTGAATGACCCAGAGGTTTTACGCATCAGCCGCGCGACCGTGTTGCAAGAGACCGAGCATTACAACAAGATCAGCATCAAGAAACGCTGGGCGGATGTGACGCTTTATCTGAAAGACGGGCGGGAATTGCAAAGCAAAGCCTATTCGCCGCGCGGTGACCCTGATAATCCGCTATCCGATGCGGAAATCAGCGGCAAATTCCATATGTTTGCCGATGGGGTTTTGGGTGCAAAGCGCGCGCAAAACATCGAAGATCAGGTGGCGATTGTGACTGATGACGGGTTTGATATAAATGTGTTTTTAGCATTGATTTACCCGTCGCCGTAATGTTTGCTTGTCAGGTTTTTGCCTGCGTTGTTTGTTTCTCCGATAGATCAGAAAAAGGTTCCCGATATGGCCCAGCTTAGCAGTTTGATGGACGGGTTTACGCCCTCGGCAATCAGCCAGATTTTCAGTCTTGCCAATCGGTTAAAAGCCGAGGGGCGGGATATTGTTGACCTTAGTGTCGGAGAGCCAGATTTCCCGACGCCTGACAATATCAAACAAGCGGGCATTGATGCGATTACCAACAATATCACCAAATATACCGATGTTTCGGGCACGGCTGCCCTGCGCGCGGCCGTAGCGCGAAAGTTCAAACGCGACAATGGGCTAGATTTCACACCGGACCAGATAGTCATTGATGCAGGGGTCAAACCGTTGTTGTTTCACAGCCTGCAAGCGATGCTGGAGCCGGGCAGCGAGGTGGTTTTGCCGACGCCTTGCTGGGCCTCATATGGCGGCATGATCAAGCTGGCGGGCGGCATCGCGGTGCCGGTGCGCTGCCCGCAATTCAAAGGGTTCAAGTTGCAACCCGAGGATCTGGAGGCGGCGATAACCCCGCAAACCAGCGTTGTGATGCTGAATTCCCCCAGCAACCCGACGGGGGCAGCTTATAACCGGGAAGAGATGAAGGCGCTTACGGATGTTTTGCTGCGCCACCCCCATGTCTGGGTGCTGGCCGATGATATTTATGAACATATTACCTATGGGGATTTCAAATTTGTAACGCCTGCGCAGGTAGAACCCGAACTGGCGGATCGAACCTTGACGTTGAACGGCGTTTCCAAAGCCTATTCAATGACCGGTTGGCGCATTGGCTATGGCGCTGGGCCAGCAAATTTGATGTCGGCGATTGTAAAAATCCTTTCGCAAAACAACGGCAACCCGCCCTCGATCAGCCAAGCCGCCGCCATTGAGGCACTGGACGGGCCGCAAGATGTGTTGGCGGAGCGCGCCGCCGAATTTCAGCTGCGCCGCGATTATGTTCTGGGGCGCATAAAAGATATGCGCGGGCTAAGTTGCCATGCGCCCGAGGGGGCGTTTTATCTTTTCCCTGATTGTTCGAAGCTGATTGGTTTGCAAACAGGCGACGGCGCGGAAATTACGTCATCCACCGATCTGGCGCGGTATTTTTTGCAGGCTTATGATCTTGCCGTGGTGCCCGGTGCAGCGTTTGATTTTGATCCGAATATCCGGATTTCCTATGCGACCTCGATGGAAAATCTGGTCAAAGCCTGTGATCGTATGACAGCCGCTTGCGCCGCGCTTGGCTGATGGCATAGCCATCGCCTGGCCGAGCGCAGCGAGGCCATGCCCAACCGGAGGGCGGGAGGGCACCTTTGCGGTTGGGTGCCGCGCCAGAGTTAGGGGAGGCTCCCGCAGATCAGCGCCGGAATTTCTTTCAGAAATTCGACCCTTGCCTTTGGGCTTGGCCTCGCTGCGCTCGGCTGGTCATGTTTTCCGGGGCTGCGCTCGGCTGGTCATGTTTTCCGGGCTGCGCTCGGCTGGTCATGTTTTTCCGGGCTGCGCTCGGCCGGTCTGTTTTTTTGAGGCTTGGCCCCGGTGCCTCCGGCGGGAGTATTTTTGAAACAAAGTAAGTGGATTTAACTGGCGGCAGCGTGGTGTTGTTGCCGGTTATGGCCTTTGGTAACCAGCGAATGCACAAGGTTAACCGCGCCGGGGGCGTCGGCACCATAACCGTCTGCGCCGATGACATCAGCGAAACTTTGGGTCACCGGCGCGCCACCGACAATGATCGGATAGGGCTCATCCTCTGATCTGAACAGCTTGATAACCTTGGACATATTTGGCATAGTTGTCGTCAGCAGGGCAGAGAGGCCGATGACATCGGGTTTGACCTCGCGGGCTTTTTCAAGAATTTCCTGCGCTGGGTTATTCACGCCCATATCAATCACCTTATACCCCGCGCCCTCCAGCATCATGCCCACCAGATTTTTGCCGATGTCATGCACGTCGCCTTGCACCGTGGCCAGCATTACCAGCCCTTTGGGTTTGGCGCTGGATTTGGTCAGCAAAGGGCGCAGGATTTCCAGACCGTTTTTCATGGCGCGGGCTGAAAGCAGCATTTCAGGCACAAATTTGGTCCCGTCCGAAAACATGCCGCCGACTTCTTCCATCGCCGAAATCAGGCTGCCATCGAGGATGGTGCTTAGCGGCACGTCCAGTTCCAGCGCGCGATTTACGGCAGCGATGGCGGCTTCGTCTTCGCCATCGACCACATAATCAAACAAATCATCCAACAGGGTTTCGGCCTCATCGCTTAGGGTGCTGACCACAACCGGCGCAGCGGCTTTGGCGGCTTTGAGCGCTTCTTTTTCAGCAGCGGTTTTTTTGCCGAATTTTTCGTAATCCGTCGCTTCGGGAGACCCGCTTTTATGCTGACCCAGCCACGGGCGGTCACCGGCGCGAAAACTGTTGATTGCCGCCACTGAAGCCCTTACAAATTCGGCCGGAGTTTCAGAACTGAAATTACACAGGTAAAGCATGTTTTTACCGCCGGGTTCCATAATTTCCAGATATTCATGGATGCGCTTTTCGATCTCTACCGCTGGTCCCTGCGTCAACAGGTTATTGGAGACGCCGAACATCACCGGCAAGTCGTGCGCATCTGCGTAATTTTTGGCTTTTTGGGCACCGACACGGTAAAGATCGGGGTCCTGGACCTTTAGATAATGCGGATTGGCGCGGCGCTTGAACTCCCAGAATTTTTCCTGATCATCAACAAATGAATCGCCCCACCAGTTGTCAACGATGGCGACATTATCGGTTAACCCGCGCAGCCGCTCAATATAGCCAAGCGCAAATTCCTCCATCATATCAAGGGTGATAAACGGCAATGAGGCCACGGCATCACTGCCCGGCACCATTTTGACACCGGGAAAACGACGGCGGAATTCATTGATATAGGGGGCAAGGACCTCGTCGGTAAGATAAGTCATGACCTTATGCACATAAGCCGGGTTATCCTGCATCTCCAGCACCAGTTTTTCAAAGGTCATCACATGACTGGCCAGCGTGAAGGGCGCGCAAAAAACCAGATAAGGCTGCTCGCCTGTCACCTCGCGAAACAAGGTGGATACATCCATCGCAAACGGAATGCGGCCTGCGGTCAGGTCCAGCGGTTTCATTTTGATAAGGTCTTTTTCATTGGTGATCATGGGCTGTGTGTTGTCGATGGCGGGGGTCAGGTCATCAAATTTGGCTATGTCACAGCCGATGGCCTCGGCCTCCAGATTATAGGCATCCCAGCAAAGGTCCGGTGTATCAAAACCAAAATCTTTGGCGGTTTTCAACGCGCCATACACAAAGGTTTCCGGGTCCGAATAGAATTGCCATGCGTTGTCACCCATATGGCGCATGTTGAATTCGTGGCACTGCTGCACATAGGGGATGTGGCTGGCTTTGTTATCCAAAAAGCCATCATTAAGCATCCGGTAACCGGCGCTAAAGTCGAATTCTGAAAAATCGTATTTGGCCATGATGGATCCCCCGATAGATGTTGCATCAGTTTTTCACTAGCCCATAAAATTACGCTTGACTTGTGCATTTTTTCTATACTCACATGTGATAATGATATGTGAGGGCTGTGATGAATCTCGATTGGCGGATGATAAAGGCGCTTAACCATCTTGGCGTTTTTGAAATGGCAGTGGATGCAGGCAGTTTTACCGGCGCGGCAAAGCGGTTGGGGACAACCCAGCCATCGGTCAGCCGTCACATAGCCGCGCTGGAATCACTGCTGGAGGTGCAGCTGTTTGACCGCCTTAAACATCGCGTGGAACTGACGGATGCGGGCCTGGAACTGTTCGAGGCGGTAAAGCTGGGGCTGGACCATGTTCGCCAAGCGGTCAATCGGGTGGCGTCGCGGCCCGCTTCCAATACGGTATCGATCGGTTGCACCTATGGCTTTGCGCATATGTGGTTGATGCCGCGATTCTCGGCGATGCAAAAAATGATGCCGGAATATGAATTGCGTATGGTGACAGCGGATTCCTGCACGGTTTTTGATCTGAACGAGGTCGATTTTGCCTTGCGGTTTGGCAGCGGCAACTGGCCGGAATTAAAGGCGGTTAAGCTGTTTGGGGAGCAGTTGTTTCCGGTTTGCGCGCCGGAATTTGCTAACCAGCATTTTGGCAGCGTTGACAATGTTGTGCCGGCGATGCTGGCTCAAATGCCACTGATACATGAGCGCGAGGAGCCGCAAAGCTGGCTGTCTTGGCCGCAATGGCTGGGCTGGCACGGGGTAGATTATACGCCGCGCGACGATACTTATTATTTTGATAATTACGCGATGACCTTGCAGGCGGCGATGGATGGTGAGGGCGTGGCACTGGCGTGGCAACAGCTGGCGGAACAACCGCTTAAATCGGGCGCGTTGACGGAATTGACCGGACTGCGGGTTAGCACAGAGTCTGGATACCATCTGGTGCATCACCGCAACCATCCGCTGGCTGCAAAAATTGTGCCGTGGTTTCAGGCCCGGGCGGCGGAGCAGGGTTAGCGGCGGCCGGTTTCGGTCAGAATCAGGTCAAAACCGGATGCCTTGCCAAAATGTGCTGCGCTGGTTTTTTCAAATTTGCTTTCATCAATCACCAATACCGCTTTTTGCGCCCGTGCCATTGCCGCGCGTTTTTGGCTGGCTTCGTGAAAGGAGCTGCAGGTTGCACCAAGGGTTTTGTCAAACCCCGCTGCGGATAAAAAGGCAGTGTTGATGGCCAGACTATCATATATTCTGTCATCTTTCAGCAGCGCAAAAGAGCCGGTTTTAGGGTGGTATTCGCCACCAACCAGCACCAGTTTGACATTGGGCTTTCGCATGGTTCGATCTGCAATATTCATGGCATAGCAAATCACCGTAACTGCCAGATCATCAGGCAACATATCCACCAAATGCACCAGCGTTGTGCCGCAATCTATGAAAATTGTATCGCCGGCATTTATCAGCGGCAGGCAATGCAAACAGGCGGCCTTTTTGCTGGCTTTGTGCAGATCACCGGCGCGGCCCAGATCATAGGGGGCGGGGGGGTCGCGGGCAATAATATGGCCACCCAAAGTATCAAACAGGGTCGGATTATCACGAATATCCCGCCGGATGGTCATTTCGGAAACATTCAGCAAATCAGCCGCAGCCCGCAAATGCAGGGTTCGGTTTTGCGCGATTAGCTGGCGCAGTCTGGTTATTCTGGATTGTTTACTGGTCACCGGAGTTTTCATGTTGGGATAATAACAAAAAATGTTTACTTTGCAACAAAAATGGCGCAACCTGTTAAAAAGAACCTCGATTCGACGGGGGGTTGGAGCATTCATATGGCTGATACAGCAATTTCAGGTGGCAAGACCATTGCGATGGGCGTGGTAAAACGTAACCCCGGCATGGCGCTGGATATGGCGGTTGTGGATGCGGTTCGGGTTAATAAATCCGCCAGTGAACGGCGGGTTGCGGCATTGCCCGGGCGGCGTGCGGTCAAAAAAGACGCGCAGGCGGCTTGGTTGTTGAACGCGGTCACCTGTATTGATCTGACCACGCTAAGCGGCGACGATACGGCTGGCCGCGTCAAACGGTTATGTGCCAAGGCCATGCAGCCGGTTCGGGCTGATATTCTGGCGGCGATGGGCATGGCTGATTACCGCATTAAAACCGGCGCGATCTGTGTTTATCACCGGTTTGTTTCCACGGCGGTCGAGGCTTTGCAGGGCAGCGGAATTCCGGTGGCGGCGGTTTCAACCGGTTTTCCGGCGGGGCTGAACCCGCATGCGCAAAAGCTGGAAGAAATCAAAGCCAGCGTTGCGGCTGGTGCGTCTGAAATTGATATTGTTATCACCCGCGAACACGCGCTTACCGGCAACTGGCAAGCGCTTTATGCTGAAATTCAGGAATTTCGCGCCGCTTGCGGGCCTGCCCATATGAAAACCATTCTGGCCACTGGCGAATTGATGACATTACGGAACGTCGCCAAAGCCAGCCTTGTCTGCATGATGGCGGGGGCGGATTTTATCAAAACCTCGACAGGTAAAGAGCCGGTGAATGCCACCTTGCCGGTCACCCTGACCATGATCCGCACCATTCGGGATTACCAGAAAATGACCGGCTATAAGGTTGGCTATAAACCTGCGGGCGGCATTTCAAAGGCCAAGGATATTCTGATATATCAAAGCCTTATGAAAGAAGAGCTGGGCGATGAATGGCTGCGGCCCAATCTTTTCCGTATCGGGGCGTCCAGCCTGTTGGCGGATATCGAGCGGCAATTAGAACATAACATAGACGGGGCCTATTCAGCGCTGCGTCGTCACCCGATTGGATAAACCGTGAGTATAGCGAGCTATTTTGAAACTATGAATTATGGTCCCTCAACCGAAGATGACGCAGCCGCCCGCGATTGGCTAAAGGCCAATAAGGGTGGTTTCGGGCATTATATTAACGGCGCGTTTACCAAGCCTGCCAAAGGTTTTGAATCACATGAACCTGCCACCGGTGATTTGCTGGCGCGCATCAGCCAAGGTAAACAGGCGGATGTTGACACAGCGGTAAAAGCCGCGCGCAAGGCGCAACCGGCCTGGGCGGCGTTATCCGGCCATCAACGGGCGTTGAAATTATATGCTTTGGCGCGGATTATTCAGCGCAACGCGCGGCTGATTGCGGTGGTTGAGGCCTTGGATAATGGCAAACCGATCCGCGAGGCGCGCGATATTGATATTCCGCTGGCGGCACGGCATTTTTACCATCATGCAGGTTGGGCGCAGCTTTCGGAAAGCCAATTTGCAGACCATAAACCCGTGGGGGTTGTTGGCCAGATTATCCCGTGGAATTTCCCGTTTCTGATGCTGTCATGGAAAATTGCGCCGGCCTTGGCGCTGGGCAATACTGTGGTGCTGAAACCGGCTGAATATACATCTTTGACCGCGCTTTTGTTTGCCGAGCTGGCACAGGCGGCGGGCCTGCCTGCCGGTGTGCTGAATGTGGTGACAGGCGATGGCAAAACCGGCGCGATGCTGGTGGATGCGGATGTGGATAAAATTGCCTTTACCGGTTCTACCGCCGTGGGCAAATCAATTCGTAAAACCACCGCTGGCAGTGGCAAATCCTTGACGTTGGAGCTGGGCGGCAAATCGCCGTTTATTGTGTTTGACGATGCGGATATTGATGCAGCGGTCGAGGGCGTGGTCGATGCGATCTGGTTTAATCAGGGGCAGGTGTGCTGCGCGGGGTCTCGGATTCTGGTGCAGGAAGGCATTGCCGATGATTTTCACGACCGGCTGAAAACCCGTATGGGTAAGCTGCGGGTGGGAAAACCGCTGGATAAAACCATTGATATGGCTGCGATTGTGTCACCTGAGCAATTAAAACGTGTTTCGGATATGGTGGCCGAGGGCGTGGCATCGGGCGCGACCCTGTTCCAGCCCGATATTCCAATGCCGAATTCCGGCAGCTTTTTCCTGCCCAGCTTGCTAACCGATGTGCAGCCAACCGCAACCGTGGCTTGTGATGAAATTTTCGGGCCGGTGGTGGTATCCATGACCTTCCGAACCCCGAGTGAGGCTGTGCAACTGGCCAACCATTCCCGATACGGGCTTTCGGCCAGTATCTGGAGCGAATCTGTCAACCTGTCGCTGGAAATCGCGGCGCAGGTAGAGGCGGGCGTTGTCTGGATCAATTGCACCAATCAACTGGATGCTGCGGTCGGATTTGGCGGCCGCAAAGAAAGCGGCTTTGGCCGCGAAGGCGGCATTGAGGGTTGTTATGATTATCTGAAACCAAAAGCATGGGCAGATGCAAAACCGCGCGTCGTAAAACCCGCAGTCAAAGCCGGTGGGTTTCAACTGCAATCGGTGGATCGCACCGCAAAACTGTTTATCGGCGGCAAACAATCGCGCCCTGACGGCAATTATTCGCACAGCGTTCTAACCCCCAAAGGCACCAGCCTTGGCGAGGTCGGAATTGGCAATCGTAAAGACATCCGTAACGCAGTAGAGGCCGCGCGCGGGGCCAAAGCATGGGGTTCCAAAACCGCCTTTAACCGCGCGCAAATCCTGTTTTATCTGGGTGAAAACCTGTCGGCACGGGCAGATGAATTTGCGGCGCGCATTGGCGACATGACCGGAGATTCCATCAAAGTGGCTAAATCCGAGGTTGAAATGTCGATCTCGCGTCTGTTTACCTATGCGTCATGGGCCGATAAATACGAGGGCCGCATTCATATGCCCCCCATGCGCGGCGTGGCGCTGGCCATGCCCGAAGCGTTGGGGGTTGTCGGGGTGCTTTGCCCTGACGAGGCGCCGCTGCTCGGGTTTATCAGCACCATTGCGCCGCTTTTGGCCATGGGCAACCGCGTGGTGGCGGTGCCAAGTGCCGCGCATCCGATGTCGGCCACGGATTTTTATTCGGTGCTGGAAACCTCGGATGTGCCCGCAGGGGTGTTGAATATCGTTACCGGAGACACGGCTGAACTGGCCAAAACACTGGCGCAACATAATGATGTTGATGCGGTCTGGGCGTTTGGGTCGGCTGAATTGTCGGCGCAAGTTGAACGGGATTCGATTGGCAATCTAAAACGCACATTTGTTGATTACGGGAACGCGATCAACTGGCAAGATCCCGTTTCCGGCGAGGGAGAATTATTCCTGCGCCGTGCCACCGAGGTGAAAAATATCTGGATCCCTTATGGTGAATAGCCCTTAGAATTCGCCATGTTTCAGAAAATCGATGGTAGCATTCAGCACCCGTTTTTCATAGGTCATCAGGCTGTGGGTGACAGGAAAGGCCACACGTTTTTTAATCGGCGCATGGCCCCAGGCGCTGTCTACGCTGACTTTGCCATCGTTTTCGCCGGGAATGCCGGTGATTAAACCATAGGCTGGCAAGGCGGCGGTGCCGGCGATTGCGCCAATATCAAGGCCGCTATCGTCATCGCCTTCATTTGGTTCCAGCTCTGCCAATGCGGGGCCTAACGGTTCGCCAAATGTGTTGGCGCGCTCGGCGATTTCACTGCCAAAATTGGGCGCGCCAAGCTGCACAATCCGGCCACGCCGCGATTCCGGCAGGCGCTTTGCCAGCCGTTTGGCCAGAATGCCCCCCAAGGAGTGGCCAACAAAAGCCAGTTTGTCATCGCCCTTAGGGATCATCGGCGTGATCAGATCAACCAGTTGTTCGATGGTTGCATCTGTGGACGGGTAATCAATTAATATCGGGTCAAACCCCGCACGTTCCAACCGCCATGCCAGAATGCGCATGGAGTTTTTAGAGCGGCCAAGACCGTGTAAAAGAATGACTTTTTGCATTGTGATAAATGTCGTCCAGCTAGGGGTTCGGTTTGATTTAATTCACCAATGTGGCGGTTTTTGGTCTTGCACGGGCACGCCTGAAATACTGTCGGATTCCTGTTCAGCGGCGCGTTTCATCAGTAATGTAATGCGGCGTTGCAAAATATCAATCTGGCTGGCCTGGGTGGTGACAACGTTATTTAGCTCGTCCATCAAGGCCGATTGATGGGCCAGCTGTTCTTCCAGTCTGTCCATGCGATCAATGCTCATTGCTGCTCCGGAAAATAAATTGGGACACTTCCGGCTTGCCATACCGGATATTTCTGCATGATGGAAGAAAACCTTTCGGATTGCAGAAAGTTATCCAGCCATTTGGCCAATTTCGGCCAGTTTTGTGCCTCAAACCAGCCGCGATCCACATTGGCAAATTGGCGGATGAAGGTAAGGATTGCCGCATCATTATAGCCAAAATAGACCCCTGATAAACAGGGCTGGTTGTTCAGAATCTTATCTAGTTTTTGCAAATATTCCGCAGCGATTTCGCGTTGATCCTGCGGGTTTACATCCGCAAATCGCGATGCATATTTATATTTGTCCAGCGCGTCCTTGAATTTGGTTTCGCATTCAATAACCAAATCGGGGTCATAGCCATTCAGCCAGCCTTCGGGGTCATTCTGCGCCAAGGCCCAATCCATAATATCGCGGCTTTCCTCAAGAATCTTGCCATTTGAAACCAGCACGGGAACCGTGGATTTTGGCGAAAGTTCGATCATTTCAGCAGGTTTATCGCGCAGCAAAATCTCGCGCAGCTCCACGGTAATGCCAGCACTTTGCAGGGCTAAACGCGCCCGCATTGCATAAGGGCAGCGGCGAAAGGAATATAGAACAGGAATGGCCATGCCCTTGTTTAATATGCATTACAGTGTTTGTAAAAGCCTTGATTCCGCGCCCGAAAGGGTGGGCCGTGTGTTGGGCCAACCCGCGTGCCCACCGGATAATTCAGGGAATATCATCAGCAATTCAGAACGGGTTTTATGATCAAACCCCTGTAAATCGGTCTGGAACGGATCAAAGCTTTCGCTCAGGCAACCGTGGGAGCAAAGAATTTGATGGCTGTCAAACATCAGATGAAAATATTCGACCCGGGGTCGGGGCGCGCGTAAAATGCTCAGGTCATTCACCAGATCAGCGGCATGGGCCAGAATTTCCGGTTGCCCAAACAAGATTTCCGCCCGCCAGCCGGTGATCAACATGCGGTGCATCGGCGAAACCAGCAGGTCCGATTCATTCCCCAAAGCGTCTTTTCTAAACAGGACCGGCGCAAATCGACCGCTACCATCAAAGCTCTGCCTGCCAATCCATTGAACGGGCTGAAACCCTGCGTCTTTGGTCCAGACCCTGTCGCCGACACAAAGATTTTCCACTGCAATATCACCTGCCAAGGTGGAAATGAATGTGCCACGGGTAAAACAAACCGGTTCCAGCAGGTCATAATCAATTTCATCATTTGTGCCAGCCCAGGCGGCCATGGAAATACTGTCACCGGCGTTCAATTCAATCGTTGAGGCATAGCCAACCGCGACACCATTCACCTGAATGACAACCAGAAATCCGCTATCTCCGGTCGTGGCATTGGAAATTGCCGATTGCCCAAGGTTGATAATCACATCACCAACAGACCCGATCAGCGCCCCGTCAATATACAGATTAGCGGTTAAAACCTGATCCGAACCGGTGCCTTCGTTTTCCAGCAGGCTGTCATCATCGGACATTTGCAGAATATCCGCAGAAACCGAAGGTGAAACCGTGCTGCTCGGGCTGGCAAACCAGTTGGCAAACGTATCTGGCAAGCCAACATCTGCAGCAGAATACACATAAAAACTTGGCACTTCAGGCTCCATACTCAGCAGATTTTGATTAATGTGCAGTTAACATCAAATTTCCTAAAATTTTACTAACGCCAGCTTGGGCCGTTAATAAGTGCCGATATGCGGTTGAAACTTGCGGGTTTTGGGTGGTTGGGTTAGAACGCGGAAAAGCGTATATTCACGGGCAGGCCCATGGCAAAAAACAAAAAACCCAAGGTAAAAAGGCCCCGCGCCGCCGCGCCGCGCGGTTTTCGCGATTATTTCGGCCCCGAGGTGCTGGAACGTAACCGCATGTTGGGCCAGATCACCGATATTTACCACGC
>JAKITE010000062.1 GCA_021648225.1 Paracoccaceae bacterium | reverse complement strand
GCAATCGCCCGCCGCCTGTGTGCCCTTGCAGCCAAGGTTCTCCATCATGCAGCCGATCTGGCACAGCTTTTCGGCACTGGCCTTGTATTCATAAAATTCGTTACGCGCACAGCCATGATGCACCAAGGTGCCGGAAATCGCATGCGGGCGGCCAAAATCATCCAGATGCTCGGGCGCCATCAGGCCCAAGGCCAGCTGGGACAGGGTTTCGGTCACCCAGTCCGGATGCACCGGACAACCCGGAATATTCACCACCGGCAAGCCGCTTTGGTCAATATAATCATCACCCAGCAGGCCGCCTTTGGTGCGGCCCTCATAGCCCAGCCCGCAGGCTTCGCCGGGGTTGCCGCCCGCCATGGTAATACCCCCGAACGCGGCGCAGGACCCGACCCCGACCACATGTTTTGCCTGTTGCGCCAGCACGTCGATCATATCTTTCATCGGCTTGCCGCTGCCCGCCATCATGTGGAATTTGCCGCTGCCATTGGGGCCCATCATCACCGAGCCTTCAAGGCAGAGAATATCCAGCACAATGCTGCCCGCCAGAATATCGTCAATGATCGCCATCGCTTCGCGCCCGGTTTCGCGGCTAAGGGCGGGGTGCCACAAAAGGTTGATCCCCGCCGCCTCGAACGCGGTCAGAAAATCCGGCCCTTCGGCGCCGAGCAACGACATGGTGCAGCCCCCGCAGCCCCCCGATTGCAGCCACAGCAAATTGCGCCGGTTCGAGGCGGGCATGCTCATAGCGGCCTTTCGGGCAGGCAAAGCGCAAAGCAGCTGCCGCCACCGGCATGGTTTTCCACCCTCAATGTGCCGCCGATTTCATCGGCCATGCGATAGCTGACATACAGCCCCAGCCCCGTGCCTTGGCCAATCGGCTTGGTGGTGAAAAACGGCTCGAATATCTTGCCAAGGTTTTGCGCGGATATCCCCGGGCCATTATCCCGAACGGATATGCATATCCTGCCTTCATGCCGGCCAACGCCAATTTCGATCTTGCCCGCCTGCGCGCCCTCCATGGCATCGACTGCGTTTTGCACGAGGTTGACCAGAATCTGGTGAATATAGCCTTTTTGTGCATGAATATGGAGGCTGTCGGCGCAGTCTATCTGCATCAACGGCTTGTTTTTTGCCCCGCGCAACACCCAGTTTGCCGCCGTGTGCAGCACCGGAGACAGGGCGAATTCTTCCGCCCCCTGCTTTTGGTTGCCCGAAAAACGCCGCAGATCCTGCACGATATCGCTCACCCGTTCGGCACCTTCCAAGGTGCCCTCGACCAGCGGCAGGATATCCTTGGCGATCCGGTCGATCTGCAATTCCCGACGCAATTTCTGCATGTCGCCACCGGATAGGCCCTGCTCGGTTGCATTCAGAAAAAGCGTGATCTTTTCGCCGTAAGATTGCAGCGCATGCATATTGCCAAAAATAAAACTGATCGGGTTATTCAGCTCATGCGCCACCCCCGCCACCAACCGGCCCAAGGCGGCCATTTTTTCGGACGCAACCAGATGCTGCTTGGCGGTGTCGAATTTCTTCAAGGCATCGCCCAGCTCGTGATAGGCGCGCTGCAATTCCTGCATCGGGCGGCCGATCATCACCATGCCCACAAGGTTTTTCTGGTGGTCAAAGCGCGGCGAGCAATTGATCGCAAGGGCAATATTTTCGCCATCCGCCTGCCGTATCTGCACCTCGCAATTGGTGAAATGCGGCTTTGAGGCCGAATGCTGCCGAAACACCGATTGCATCCCCGCATTCCCCCCGGTCAAAACCTCAAGCACAGCGCGGCCGACAAATTGCTCGGCGGGCAATCCTGTCAGCCGTATCAGCGCATCGTTAACCTGCTCTATGCGGCCCTTGGTATCGCAGACAATCATCAGGTCTGTCATCGCCTGCATCACGCTGCCGATAAAATCCTGCGCGGTTTCAAGCTCGTGGTTTTTGTCCTCCAGTGCGGTTTGCGAATCCACCAGCTCGGAATAGACCCGATCCATCTGCTGGATAACCTCGATCCAGACCGCCTCGTCGGAGGGCGAAAGCCCTGTCGCACTGCCGCCGGTTTGCGCCATCAAAGCGGCGGTTGTCTTATCCGAAATGCCTTGTTTATCTATCATGGCACCCCCTTGTTTTCTACAAATTCGGGCTGTAGCGCGGGTTTGCCTTCGTCTTTCTCCAGTCCGTAGCGCTCCAGCTTGCCGCGCAAACCAACCCGCGAAAGCCCCAATTCCCGCGCGGCTTTGCTTTTGTTCCAGCGATGCCGGATCAGCGCCTCGCGCAGGATTTTCACTTCGAATTTCTCCACCCGCTCTTTCAATGTGCCGCCAACAGCCCCGACCAGCGCCAGATCATCGCTTACCTCCGGATCTGCGGCCATCAGCACTTTGGGTGACAGCAGCTCCGCCCCGAGGTACTCATCTTCCGGTCCCATAACCAGCATGCGCTCGATCTCGTTCTGCATTTCGCGCACATTGCCCGGCCAGCAATAGCGCTTCATGCAAGACAGGGCTTCGGCGGTGAACCCGGCGGCGGTTTTCCCCAGTTTCGGCATGGCCTGATTAAGCAAAAAACGGGCCAGCAGCGGAATATCCTCGCGGCGGTCGCGCAGGGGCGGAAGCTGAATGCACAAGCCCGCAAGGCGAAAATACAGGTCCTTGCGCAGCCGTCCGGCCTGCACTTCTTCCTCGAGGTTTTTTTGCGAGCTGGCCAGAATGCGCACATCCACCTTGCGGGTCTGGTTAGAGCCGACAGGCCGCAGCTCGCCCTCTTGCATTACCCGCAACAGGCGCACCTGAAACGCCGGCGTAGTATCGCCGATTTCATCCAGAAAAACGGTGCCGCCAGAGGCCCGCTCCAGCAGGCCGGTATAATCATGCACCGCACTGGGAAACGCACCCTTTTTAAAGCCGAACAATTCGGCCTCCAGTATTTCCTGCGGCATGGAGCCACAATTCTGCACCACAAACGGGCTGTTCCAGCGCCCTGAATTATAATGGATGGCACGGGCGACCAGCTCCTTGCCGGTGCCGGATTCGCCGCAGATCAGCACCGACAGATCAAACGGCGCAATCCGGATCAATGTATCGCAAATCCCGTTCATCGGGCTGGTTTTGGAGCGGATGATCCCGTCATCGAAATCATAGGTCTTGCGCAGGCTCGCGCGGCGCTCGTTAACCTTGGTGTTTGCCGCCCCCGCAGAGACACGCAGCTCGATCGCCAGCAATTCGTTCTGGCGCTCCAGCTCGAACATCATGGCCGCATTGCGCAAAACCAGAATCAGCTTTTCCGGCTTCCACGGTTTGGTGATATAATGATAGATACCGGCGTCATTCACGCCCGATATAATATCATCCGCATCGGTATAGCCCGAAATGATAATGCGGATCACATCGGGCCATTTTTCGCGCATTTCAGTCAGAAACTGGACCCCGCTCTTGTCGGGCATGCGCTGGTCACACAGGATGATCTGCACCCAGTTATCGGCCAATAATTGCTCTGCCTCGGTAGTATTTTCAGCCAAAAGCACATCAAACTCGTCGGCAAGATTGCGCTCGAGGGTTTCCAGTGACCGGCGCTCGTCATCAACGATCAGAATGGCGGGTTTTCCGGTGCTCATGAGGCGTTCCTTTGTGTCAGGCATGATCGTTTGTCGCGGTGGCGGGCGAGGGTAACGGGGGTGCGGGACTTGCAGATTTTATGGACAAAATTATAGCGGGCGATATGGTAGCTGGGGTCAAAACCATAGAAATTACGCTTCATGCGGGCCAGCTCTTCGGCGCGGTATTGCGCCAGCGGCTTTTGTGCTTCGTCAGCCGAGCGGCGCGCCTGTTTTGCCGCCATTAGCGTGCTGAAATCTTCGGCCAGTGCATCCGCGCGGGTGCCGGTTTCCGCATCAAAACCGGCGCGGGTTTCGCCAAAGGTAGCATCGGCCAGCCCCAATTCAGCCGCCTCATCTGCGCCCATCGGCAGGCGCTGCACCGCTATGCGCGTAGCATTAGCCTCGCCGCAATAACGCGGTAGCAAATACGTCCAGAATTCAGAGCCGTAAAGGTTGCCCATATCCTTGTAATGCGGGTTAAGAATGGCGGTTTTGATCAGCCAGACCCGATCACAGGCCCGTGCCAGAAACACCCCGCCCGCACCCGCATTGGCCCCGATAGCGGCCACCGTCAGGTGGGTGCCTGTGCGGATAATGGCCTCGGACAAATCATCCATCGCGTTGATATTGCGCCATGATTCATCTGCCGGTGAAGCATTGGCCTCGATGATATTGAGGTGAATACCGTTGGACCAAAAATCATCTCCGCCCTCAAGCACAATCACTTTGGTAGGGCGTGTGCAGGCCACAAGGTAAGCTGCCAGCAGCCGCTTTATCTGCGCGGTTGCCATGGCCCCATTATAAAAATTGAAACGCAAAAACCCGACATCCCCCACCTCGCGATACGAAACCTCGTGGTAGCCCTCCTCGCTATCCAGCGCAATTTTCGGCACATCGGGCTGCACCAGCATGGTGGCGGGCAGCTTGAACCCCGCGCCAGCCGCGCGCATATGGCCAATCCATACCGCGCCATCAGCGGTGGCACGGCAAATCGCGGGGCCGGAGGTGGCGATGATCTCGCCCGCCTTGCCCTGCAAAAACGCTTCATGGGCATCATAAAGGTAAAAATCCCCGTCGCGCAGCCCGGGCACCCCGTCAGAGGCGCGCACCTTGCGCAGCACGGTTTCGGTATTATCCTGCGCCCAATCAATCGCTCTGTCGGCTTGCTTTACCGAGGGCAGCATTGGCTGTAACGGCTCTGCCACGCCTTCCGCTCTATCCAACGCTTCAAATATCGCGGCCAACGCCGCATCCGCCACTTCGCGCCGGTAAAGGCTGGACTTGGTGGCCGCGCGCATATCGAATTCCCGCGCTGCCCAGACCGGCCCCGCGTCCATCTTGGCCACCGCTTGCAGCACGGTCACACCCCAGCGGGGTTCATTGCGTAAAATCGCCCAGTCCAGCGCGGACGGGCCGCGATCCCCGACCACGCCTGGATGCACGATCAGGCATAGGTAGTTTTGCCAGATATCATCCGGAATCGCCCGTTTCAGATAGGGGCAGAGGATGACATCGGGGGCAAAAAGCGCCACCGCTTCGCGGGTCAGATCGTCGTTGATATCAAACTCGATGCTGACCTCGTGGCCCGCCGCCTGCAACTCCACAAACACTCGCTGCGACAGCGCGTTAAACCCGTGGATCAGCAGCAGGATGCGCATTTATACCGCCCCCCAAATCACCGGCGCGGCCTCGGTCATGACGATCACGCCCACAGCAACCGCTGCCACCCCCATGGCCATTTGCACGGTTTTCAGCAGCCTGGAGGCGGTTTTTTCCGCCAGCCGCAGCGGCCAGCTGGCGGCATAGGTCAGCGCCGCCATGCCAAGGATGGACCCAACACCAAACACCAGAATATAGACCAGCGCCGTCACCGCATTTTGTGTGGCTGCCGCTGCCAGCGCCACCAGCCCAGCCGAGCCCGCCGCCCCGTGTGCCAGCCCCACCGCATAGGCCCGAAACGAGAATGCGCGGTGTTTGTGATGGTGCGGGTTTACTGCGTGCGGCAGGGTTTCTCCCGCGTGGGAATGGGCGTGGAAATGCCGCTGGCCGCCGTGGTCATGCACATGCAAATGCACCCGCGCCTTCCACAGCCTATAAAACACCTGCACCCCCAGCCCGATCAGCATAATGCCGATGGCAAATTCCAGCCCTGCAGAAAAACGCTCGGTCAGGATCACGCCAAACAGGATGACCGGCAGGGAAATGACAAACAGCGTGGTGGTGTGCCCCATGCCCCAGCTCGCCCCCAAAAAGGCCAGTCGTTTTGGCGTAGCCTTGCCGCTGGAGGCCAAGGTGCCGATGGCGGCCATATGATCGGCCTCGAACGCATGGGCAATGCCAACCAGAAACCCGAGCAGCAGAAACTCCATCTAACAGATCCTCGGCAGTTGCTCGCCCGCCAGCCAATCGACAATCCGCATGCCGCCAAAACCGGTTTCCATGGTCACAAAGCCCATGTCATCTTCCAGCACCTCGCCGATAATGGCGCTATGCTCGCCCAGCGGGTGGGCGCGCATCACCGCCAGCAGCTTTTCGGCCTTGTCGGCAGGGCAAAACGCCACCAGCTTGCCCTCGTTGGCCACATAAAGCGGGTCAAGGCCCAGAAACTCGCAGGCGGCGTCGACCTCGCCGCGCAGCGGGATATTGTCTTCAAACAGCTTCATGCCGACCTCGGCCTGATAGGCGATCTCGTTGAGCGCGGATGCCAGCCCGCCGCGCGTGGGGTCGCGCAGCGCGTGAATTTCAGGCACCGCCGCTACCATATCGGCCACCAACCCGTGCAAGGCGGCGCTATCGCTGACAATCCGGGTTTCAAAGGCAAGGTTTTCGCGGCTCGACATAATCGCCACGCCGTGGTCTCCGATATGGCCGGAAATCAGAATCGCATCGCCCGCGCGCACATTGGCACCAGAAATATCAAGCCCGTCAGGCACCACGCCAATGCCGGTGGTGGTGATAAAAACCCCGTCCCCCTTGCCACGCTCCACCACTTTGGTATCGCCTGTTACCACCGGCACGCCAGCTTCGCGCGCCGCTTTAGCCATTGAAATAACGATCTTTTCAAGGTCGGCCAGCGGGTAGCCTTCCTCCAGAATAAACCCTGCCGACAGGTAAAGCGGCACAGCGCCCGACATGGCGACATCGTTGATGGTGCCATGCACGGAAAGCGAGCCGATATCACCGCCCGGAAAAAACAGCGGCGACACCACATGGCCGTCCACGCTCATCACCATCCGGCCTTTCGGGGCGTCAAACAGGGCCTGATCATTGCCTTGGGCCAGCAATTCATTGTCAAAATGCTTGACGAACAGTTCCTCTATAAGCTGCGCCATGGCCCGCCCGCCCGAGCCGTGGGTCATGTCCACCTTGCCACGGCGCATGTTGATCTTGGTAGGGAAACGTTTTTCCATTCTTGATGCGGGCTGGCTCATTCGGCAGCCTCCTTTGCGCGGTCCAGCCGGAAGCGGCCATAGGACCAATATGCCGCGCAGGAGCCTTCGGACGATACCATACAAGACCCCATCGGGTTATCCGGTGTGCAAACCGTGCCAAACAGCTTGCAATCGGTGGGTTTTTTGACGCCGCGCAAAATGGCAGGGCATTCGCAGCCCTTTACATCTTTGCCCTTGCTTTCAGACAGGGTAAAGCGGCGCTCGGCGTCAAACTCGGCAAATTCTTCTTTGATTTTCAGGGCACTATAGGGCACCTCGCCCAAGCCCCGCCACTCGAAACTGCGGCGTAGCTCGAACACCTCGGACACCATTTCCTGTGCTTTTTCATTGCCTTCCGGCGTCACCACGCGGGTATATTCGTTTTCAACCTCGAAACGGCCCTCATTGATTTGGCGAATCAACATCAGGGTGGATTGCATCACATCCAGCGGCTCGAAACCGGCGATCACCACCGGCTTTTGAAACTCCTCGGCGAAGTAATCATAGGGGGCCGAGCCGATGATGGAAGACACATGGCTTGGCCCGTAAAACCCGTCAATATGCACTTGCCCCAGCTCGCGCACTTCGGGCGATTGCAGGATGTGTTGAATGGCGGCGGGGGTCAACACATGGTTGCAAAACACGGTGAAGTTCTTCAGGCCCTCAGCCGCCGCCACCTTGATCGCTACCGCCGTGGGGGGGGTGGTGGTTTCAAAGCCGATGGCAAAAAAAACCACTTCTTTATCGGGGTTATCGCGCGCAATTTTCAGGGCGTCCTGCGTGGAATAGATCATGCGGATATCGGAACCCGCCGCCTTGGCCTTGATCAGGCTGTTTTTGCCGCTGGCGGGCACCCGCATCATATCGCCGTAAGTGCAAACAATCGCGCCCTGCTCACCCAGCTCGATGGCGTTGTCAATGCGCGGAATCGGCAGCACACAGACCGGACAGCCCGGACCATGCACAAAATGTACGTTGTCGGGCATCAGGTCCTGCACGCCGTATCGAAAAATCGCGTGGGTGTGGCCACCGCAAAATTCCATCAGGTTATATTGGCGCGCGGGGTCGGCCTCTGCGGCGATTTGTTTGGCCAGGTTTTTGGCAATTGTCTTGTCGCGAAATTCGTCTACATATTTCATTCAGCGGCCTCGTTTGGTGCCAGCTCCGCCCTGACAAGAGACATCTCCGCCATAATCTTAAGCGTTTCTTCGGCCTCTTCGGGGCAGATGGTGTTCAGTGCATAGCCAACATGCACCAGCACATAATCCCCGATCTTGGCCTCGGGAACCAGCGTCAGGGATATTTCCTTTTTCACGCCTTCAAGCGATACAATCGCGTTGTCACCATTGGTTTTTTCAACAATTTTTGCAGGTATCGCCAAGCACATGTTTTATCCTCCCGAGCCGATTTCGTTCATTTTCCGGCTGGCACTTATCCACGCCAGCCAATCTTCCATACCCTCACCGGATTTGGCGGAGAGTTGCAGGATTTTAATTTTCGGGTTGACCCGCCGCGCATATTCCATGCATTGCTCCACGTCAAAATCCAGATAGGGCAGCAGGTCGGTTTTGGTCAGCAGCATCAGGTCAGAGGCATGAAACATATCGGGATATTTGATCGGCTTGTCCTCGCCCTCGGTCACGCTCAGGATCACCACCTTATGGGCCTCGCCGAGGTCAAACCCCGCAGGGCACACCAGATTTCCAACATTTTCGATAAACAAAACGCCGTCTTTAATTTCCAGATGCTCCAGCGCGTGGCCCACCATGTGGCCGTCGAGATGGCAGCCCTTGCCGGTATTGACCTGAATGGCCGGCACGCCGGTGGCGCGAATACGCTCGGCATCATTGGCGGTTTGCTGGTCGCCCTCGATCACGGCAATCGCGGTCTTGGCCTTCATCTGCTCGATAGTCGCGGTCAGTAGCGTAGTTTTGCCAGAACCGGGCGAGGAAACAAGGTTCAGCGCCAACACCCCGCGCTTGGCAAATTCGGCGCGGTTGGCCGCCGCATATTCGTTGTTTTTCGCCAGAATATCGGTTTCGATCTGCACCATGCGCGATTGGCTTAACCCCGGCGCGTGGGCGTGCGCGGGGCCGTGGCCGTAATGGTGGTCATGGGGGTGGTCGTGGCCACCTTCGATTTTCACTTCGCCCTCAGAGCATCCACATACAGTGCACATCAGTCCACCTCCATATCTTTGATTCTAAGTTCATCACCGCCGGTGATCTGTAGCTGATAGCTGCCGCAGGTCGGGCAGGCGTCAAAGCGCTGCTTTACCGGCACCGACATGGCGCAGGGCGCGCACCAGCCACTGGCCGGCAATTCAATCACTTCCAGCTTTGCGCCGTCGGCAATGCTGCCGTTGGTAACCACGTCAAAGCTAAAGCGTAGCGCCTCGATCTCCACACCCGCCAGCGGGCCGATTTCCAGCCGCACCATATTTACCTTTTTAAACGACTGCGCCACGGCCTGCTGCTCGATCACCCCCACAATGCTTTCGCAGATTGACAGTTCGTGCATCAGCTTGCCCCGGCCTGAAAACCCGCGCACAGGACCAAAGGCTCTGCCAATAGCAAAGCGCCAATTTCAGGGGATGTTGTGTTTTTTCTTGTAATCAAAACACCCTCCCAAGTGCTTTTTGTTACTTTCCATCCACTAAAGTTATCAGAAAAACACTCAAGTCTTTGTATTTGCTTGATTTAGTTCCCATTCAGGTTCAGCCAGCAAACCAACCTGCCAAAAAAGCGGAAAACTGGATAGAAATGTTCCTTTTTTGAAAAGAGCATATCTATGTGCCACATGCAAGCACCCTTGGCGTGTTCACCCTGCCATCCGATCAAGCCGTAAACACAGGCCAAAGCCGGAAATTTGTCTTAAACATACGCTGCAAACATATTTATTTTCGGCAGCCGAAAGGTTTTCATCCAGTTTAGCGGGGTGATTGCAATAATACTTTTCACCTATTTCTGGGTGATATGCTATATCTGGGTAGGTAGAGCGCCATCCAAAAACCAGAATACTGGCCACCCAATAAATAAATATTCATTTTAAAAACAGCTACTTACATGGCTACTTACATCAAGACCCACTTAGCCTGTCCCTCGCCCAGTGGCGGGTTGGTTCCATGTAAATACAGAATGCTGGCATATATTTTTTGACATAATATGCTGGCCTAAGCGTTCTTTCAGATTTGTTTTTAAAAGGACAGGGAGTCCGGCAAAGGTCGTCACTAAGGCGGCAAGGCCGGAAATTTAGACACGAGGGAAAGATGGGCCAGAAATTTAACGACATTCTACTCCAGAACAACTCTGACAAAACACGCCTTATTAATATATTATGGGATATACAGCGGCAAAACGGCCACATCCCGCAAGAGGCTGTGGCTCAGTTGTCCGAGGCACTGAACATGTCGCCGATGGATATTGCAGAGACCATTTCATTTTATCACTTCTACCGCACCAAGCCGTTTGGCGAGCATGCGATTTACCTTTGTGATTCTGTGATTGGCCGGATGAACGGCTATCAGGCTGTGCGCGACGCGCTTGAACAGGATGCCGCCACGGGTTTTGGCAGCGTAAGCGCCGATGCGCAGTTTGGCCTGGCGGACACCAACTGTATCGGCCTGAGCGACCAGGAACCGGCCATGATGGTCGGGGATGTGGTGTTTACCCGGCTGACACCGGGCAAGGTTTCCACGATCATGGCCGAGCTGAAGGCGGGCAAAGCCCCCGCGGATATTGCCAACCCGCAAGGGCATGACAGCTCCACGCTGGCATATGTTGAATCCATCGTTGAAACCGGCATCCAAAACGAGGGCGCGGTTCTGTTCAAGGCGGGGCGCGATTATAAGGCATTGCTGCAATCCGGCCTTGGCCAGCACCCTGATGAAATCATTGATGAAGTAACGGTTTCCAACGTGCGGGGCCGTGGCGGCGCGGGCTTTCCCACCGGGCTGAAATGGCGGCTTGGGCGCGAGGCGGAAGGGGCCGAGAAATACATCATCTGCAACGCTGACGAAGGCGAGCCGGGCACCTTCAAGGACCGGGTTTTGCTGACCCGCTCGCCAAAGGATGTGTTGCTGGGCATGATTTATGGCGGTTATGCGATTGAATCGCGTTTTGGCATTATCTATCTGCGTGCCGAATACTGGTATCTCAAGGATTATCTGGAGCGCCAGATACAGGATTTCCGCGACGAGGGCCTGCTTGGCACCGATATTCTGGGCAGCGGATTTGACTTTGATATCCGCATCCAGATGGGGGCCGGCGCCTATATTTGCGGCGATGAAACCTCGCTGATCGAAAGCTGCGAGGGCAAGCGCGGCACGCCGCGGATCAAACCGCCATACCCGATCCAGCAGGGCTATCTGGGCATGCCGACCATTGTTAACAATGTCGAAACCTATGCCTGCATCAGCCGGATCATCGAGGACGGCGGGCGCTGGTTTGCCGATATAGGCACCGAAGATTCCACCGGCACCCGTTTGCTCAGTGTTTCGGGCGATTGCGAACGCCCGGGTGTTTATGAAATCGAATGGGGCATAACCCTGAACGAGGTGCTGGAACTGGTCGGGGCGAAAAAGCCCATGGCGGTGCAGATCAGCGGCCCGTCGGGGGAATGTGTTTCGGTGGCCAAGGACGGGGATCGCGAGATTTGCTATAGTGATCTGTCGTGCAACGGGTCTTTCATGATCTTTGACGAAAGCCGCGATCTGCTGGATATCGTCAAGCAGTTCATGCATTTTTTCGTTGAGGAATCCTGTGGTATCTGCACCCCTTGCCGGGCCGGCGGGGTTGATATGCTGACCAAGATCGAGCGGGTGGTTGATGGCCGCGCCTGTCAGCAGGATCTGGATGAATGTGTCAGCTGGGGGGCTTTGATGCGCGCCACCAGCCGCTGCGGCCTTGGCACCACGGCGGCCAAGCCGATTTTGACCACGCTGGATAAATTCCCCGAGCTTTATCAGGAAAAATTAAGCGAGGCGAAGCATTCCCTATTGGCATCTTTTGATCTGGAGCAAGCCATCGGCGAATATGATTTGTCGTTCAAGGCTTTGGTAGAGGAGGCCAGAAAATGAGCATTTCCATTACAATAGACGGTAACGAGATTGAAACCGAAGAAGGCAAAACCCTGATTGATGTGGCGGCCGATAACGGCGTTTACATTCCGTCGCTTTGCTATATGCGCGGCAAGCCCTGCCTTGGCACCTGCCGGGTCTGTTCGGTCAAGGTCAATGGCAATGTCATGGCCTCGTGCACTGTGCCGGTGGCGGATGGCATGGAGGTGGATGTGGCCGACCCCGAAGTGGCAGATATGCGCAAGGCGCTGGTCGAGATCAACTTTTCCGAGGGGAACCATAATTGCCCGAGCTGCGAGAAAAGCGGGCGTTGCGAATTACAGGCGGTTGGTTACGAGGTCGAAATGATGGTCTCGCGCTTTCCCTATCGTTTTCCTGTCCGCACCCGCGAGCATGCCTCGGAACACATTTTTCTGGAGCGGGACCGCTGCATTTTCTGCCAGCGCTGTGTCGAGTTTATCCGCGACAAGGCAACCGGCCAGAAAATATTTACCATCAGCGCGCGCGGCACCGGCGCACAGATCGATATTGACGAGGAACTGGCCAACAAGATGACGCCGGAGCAGGTCACCGAGGCGGCCGAGATGTGCCCCGTTGGCTGCATCATTGAAAAAGGTCTTGGCTATAACGATGCCATGGGCAAGCGGAAATTCGATGTTAAATCGTTGCGCCAGCGCACCTTGGAGGGGGAAGAAGTATGAATAAACCTGTAAAAGAAGACGAGACACTGGCGCATCATTTGCCGGTAACGCCGATGGACCCCGAAGTGATGGCGGCGCGCAATGCCAAAATTCAGGTGGCAATGATCGGGCTGTGCGGTTGCTGGGGCTGCAACCTGTCCTTTCTGGACATGGACGAAAACCTGCTGAAATTGCTGGAAAAGGTCAATATCAACCGCTCGTCCTTTACCGATATCAAGGAAATTCCGGTGCGCAGCGCCATCGGCTTTATCGAGGGCGGTATTGCCAACGAGGAAAACATCGAAACGCTGGAGCATTTTCGCGAAAACTGCGACATCCTGATCTCGGTCGGGGCGTGCGCCATCTGGGGTGGTGTGCCGGCGATGCGCAATGTCGAAACCTTGGAGGATTGCCTGCGCGAGGCCTATATTGACAGCCCGACCCGCCCGCTTCAACAACCGCCAACCATTCCTTACCATCCTGATATTCCAAGGATCACCAAAAAGGTCTATCCGCTGCACGAGGTGGTGAAGATTGATTATTTCATTCCCGGATGCCCGCCGGACGGGCAAGTAATTTTCAAGGTGCTGGATGATCTGGTCCATGGCCGCCCCTTCAGCATTCCCGCTGAAATCAACCGTTACGACTAGGAGAATACCATGAGCCGCAAGCTAGTTATTGACCCCGTTACGCGGATTGAAGGCCACGGAAAAGTAACCGTTTATCTGGATGACAACAACAAGGTCACCGGTGCCCGTCTGCACGTTGTCGAATTTCGAGGGTTTGAAAAATTCATTCAGGGCCACCCCTATTGGGAGGCCCCGATGCTGCTGCAACGCATTTGCGGCATCTGCTTTGTCAGCCACCATCTGTGCGGGGCCAAAGCGCTGGATGACATGATCGGTGTTGGCTATTCCACCGGCAACAGCGTAACCGTTGCGGCGGAAAAAATCCGCCGGCTGGGCCATTATGGCCAGCAGCTGCAATCGCATGTTACCGCCTATTTCTATCTGATCGCGCCGGAGATGCTGTTTGGCATCGACGCGCCGCCCGAACAGCGCAATGTGCTGGGGCTGGTCGAGGCAAACCCGGATCTGGTCAAGCGCGTGGTTGCCCTGCGCAAATGGGGGCAGGAAGTGATTGTGGCGGTGCTTGGCAAGCGCATGCACGGCATTTCGTCTATCCCCGGCGGGGTCAATAACAACCTGAGCATCGAGGCGCGCGACCGGCTGCTGAACGGCGAAGACGGCCTGATCGGTGTGGATACGGTGATCGAATATGCGCAGGATGCGCTGGCGGTCTTTCATGATTTTCATGAACAAAACCGTGCGATGGTGGACAGCTTTGGCGATGTGCCGGCGCTGAACATGTGTCTGGTCGGGGATGATGACAATGTGGATTATTACCACGGCAAAATGCGCATCGTCGACGCGGACAAAAACATCGTTCAGGAGCTGGATTACCACGATTACCTTGATCATTTCTCCGAGGCGACCGAGGAATGGAGCTATATGAAGTTCCCCTATCTCAAGGCTTTGGGCCGCGAGGAAGGCTCGGTGCGGGTTGGCCCGCTGGCGCGGCTGAATGTGACCAAATCCTACGAGGACAGCACCCCGCTGGCCAAAGCGGCGCTGGAACGGTTCCATGATTACACCAAGGGCAAGGCCAATAACATGACCCTGCACACCAACTGGGCGCGGGCGATCGAAATTCTGCATTCGGCCGAGCAGATCAAGAACCTGCTGAATGATGCGGATCTGCAAAAGACAGATCTGCTGCTGACCCCGCCCAAATCCGACTGGACCGGCGAGGGTGTGGGTGTGGTCGAGGCCCCGCGCGGCACCTTGCTGCACCATTATCGCGCCGATCAGGAAGGCAATATGACCTTTTGCAATCTGGTGGTGGCGACCACGCAGAACAACACGGTGATGAACCGCACGGTAAAATCGGTTGCCGAGGAGTTTTTGAATGGCAACGAGCTGATCACCGAAGGCATGATGAACGCCATCGAGGTCGGTATCCGCGCCTATGACCCCTGCCTGAGCTGCGCCACCCACGCCATGGGGCAAATGCCGCTGATCGTTTCGGTATTTGATGCAGATGGAAAGCTGGTCGATGAACGCACACGCTGACATACTCAAGGCGCAGCTGGCCGATTATAACCACGAATCCTGTCTGATCTACGGCATTGGCAATGTCGGTCGGCAGGATGACGGGCTGGGCTGGGCCTTTATTGACTGGCTGGAGGACAATAATATCTGCCCCAAAGCCGATATTGCGCGCCACTACCAGCTGCAACTGGAGCATGCCGATCTGATCAGCCACAAACAGCGCGTGTTGTTTGTGGACGCAACCAAAGCCCCGGATGTGGACGATATCCGGCTGGAAGATGTCGCGCCGAAAATGGATTTCAGCTTCACCTCGCATGCGGTTTCCATTCCGGCAATCATTGCCACTTGCCAGCGCTGCTTTGACAAATACCCGAAGGTGCAGCTGCTGACCATGAAGGGCGATGAGTGGGAATTGCATATCGGCC
>JAKITE010000061.1 GCA_021648225.1 Paracoccaceae bacterium | reverse complement strand
CCCTGAAAGCCCTTCCTGCGGCTTCATTCAAACGTGACATAGAACCACTATGTTACCGTTTGAATTCATAGCATTAAGGGCTTTCAGCGTGAACTGATGGCGCAGGATTAATGGGTCCTGACCCTAGTGCCGCTATTGGCGCGCATTTAAGCGACCTGCCCTTCAAAAGCCAAGGGGTTTTTCCTGCTGGGGGGAAACAAACCCAACGCAAATTGGCAGTGCCTTGCTGTTGGACATGGCCTCGCTACGCTCGGCTTTAGGTTGGTTTTGGATGTATATATCGCACGATTAGCCCGCCAGACGGTGCTGGCTGGCCAGTTCCCGGGTTAATGTGTCAACGCTGCCGATGATGTATTGCGCCGTCTTGTCATCCATCAAATAACTAAAATTAAGCCTTATCCAGCCGGGCTTTACGTCCAGCTTGCCGGCACTCATCTGCCGGTGCAGGGATTCTGAATGGGGCTTATCGACCGCTAGCAACCGATGGCCGTATGGCCCTGCGCAGGCGCAGCCGCCTCGGGACTGGATGCCGTAAATATCGCTGAGCTTTTGGGTGACTTCAGCGTAATGGATGCTTTGGCCCGCCGCGTTATGCACCAGAAACGAGAATATCGGCAGGCGGTGTTCCAGATCGACTCCAAGCAATGTCAGATACGGATTATCCGTCCAGCCTTTGATGGCCATCGCGTTTAGTTTTGCTTCACGCGCCTCAATGGTTTTCTGGCCGATGACATCTTTGACAATAAACGCCAGCGCGGCGCGGATGTCGCCGATGATGTTCGGCGTACCTGCCTCTTCACGCGAAATTATATCGCCCAGATATTCGTGCTCCCACGGTGAAACAAAGGCCACCGTGCCGCCGCCGGGCCATGTCGGGGTTTGGCGTTTCACGGCGGCATCGCGCAGAATCATCACGCCTGATGCCCCAGGCCCACCTGGAAATTTATGGGGTGAAATCACCACCGCGTCTTTTTCCGCATCGCTGCCGGATTTCATATCAATGGTCAAATACGGGCCGCCACCGGCGTAATCCCATACTGCCAGCGCGCCGTTGGATTTTAGCAACCGTGTTACCGGATCAGTATCGGTGATTACCCCTGTTACGTTAGATGCCGCTGAAAAGCTGCCAATTTTCAGGTCTGCATCCGCATGATCTGCCAGCGCTTGTTCCAGCGCCGCCAAATCAGGCCCACCATTTTCGGTCTCGGGAATTTCCACAACTTTGGCGTTGCTCTCGCGCCATGGCAGAATATTTGAGTGATGCTCGTAAGGGCCAATAAAAACCACCGGATTTTGGGCTGCATCCACATTCAGCAAGGCCACCAGCCGGTTGATGCCCGATGTTGCGCCCGAGCCGGTAAACACCACCGAATTACCCACCCCCGCGCCGGTTAGCCGCGCGATTTCCGCCCGTGCGGCCTCTCGCAATTGGCCGGTATAACGCCCGCAAAAGGAATCTTCGGTATGGGTGTTGGCATAATAAGGCAGCACATGCGCCTGCACAAAATCCTCTACCTGCTGCAATGCCCGCCCCGATGCCACGTAATCTGCATAGACCAGCGGCACGGTTCCGGTTGATGAGGGAATCATCATCCCTTCGCCAATCAAACCATCGCGCAGATCATCAAGAATGTTGTCAGTAAGCAGGGATTTGCGGAAAATTTCTAAAGGCATTGGCTGATTCCTTGTGGTTTAGCATAATTTCATCGAATATCAGGCAATAATCATCCTCTTTTATATTGCCTGTTCAGCATTTCTCGTGTCAAATGATCGAATGAAGTCTGAAATTCTAGATCAAATAGATCGCAACATCCTTGCCGCCCTGCAAAGGGATTCGTCCAAATCCCAGCGGGAACTGGCGGAAATCGTTGGCTTGTCACAAAATGCCTGTTGGCGGCGGTTGCAAAACCTGCGCCAAAACGGCGTGATCACCGGCCAGACCACCATGCTTGACCGCCAGAAACTGGGGCTTGGCTTGGTGGTGTTTGTGATGCTGCGCACCCGTCATCATTCCGTCGATTGGCTGAAAACCTTTCGTGCCCATGTAACAACCATTCCCGAGGTGATCGATTTTTTCCGCATCGGTGGGGATTACGATTATATGCTTAAGGTTGTGACCCAAGATATGGCCAGCTATGACCGCGTTTATCAAAGATTGATCTCAAAGGTTGATCTGGATTCGGTCACGTCTTACTTCGCTATGGAAACCATTGCCGAGCAACGCCCCCTGCCGCTTTGATTTATGCGGTTTACACTCTGTCAGGGAAAATGCGATAGCTATGCAAACACTGACATAAGGCAAAGATTATGAGCGACAGCAAAGATAACAAAGACAAGGCGTTCTCGCTGGAACGTATTACCTTTGAAAACCGGTATGTGACCGTGGTTGGCGAAATCAACGACAAGCTGGCCAAAGCCACCTCCGAACGCCTGCTGGCATTGGCGGCTGTCAATGACAAACCAATTACGATGTTTATTTCATCGCCCGGCGGCCATGTCGAATCCGGCGATATGGTGCATGATCTGATCAAGTTCATCAAACCGCAGGTCCGCGTCATCGGTTCCGGCTGGGTGGCCAGTGCCGGTGCGTTGATCTTTATTGGTGCGGAAAAGAAAAACCGGTTTTGCCTGCCCAATACGCGGTTTTTACTGCATCAACCCAGTGGCGGCATTGGCGGCAAAGCATCGGATATTGAAATTCAGGCCCAGCAGCTCGAGATCATGAAAGCCCGTTTTGAGCGCATTTTTGCAGAGGCCACCGGCCAGAGTGCAGCAAAAATCGCCAAAGACACAAAGCGGGATTTCTGGCTGAACACCGACGAGGCCATCAAATACGGGTTGTTGTCCAAGGTAATTACCTCGGCCTCCGACATCTGATTTTGCGATCTGTCGCAATTGGAGAATATCATACGGCAGTGCTGCAAAAGCTAATAGCTAAGGTTGGAGACTAGCGAATGGCAGATGTAATTTTTTTCAACACCCAAGAAGCATTTAGCGACTGGTTGGAAGAAAATGCAAAAGCCAGTGAAGTTTGGGTGGGTTATTTCAGGAAAAATTCAGGCCGTGCCAGCCTTACATGGTCTGCATCCGTAGATGCCGCGCTTTGTTTTGGCTGGATCGACGGTATCCGGAAAACCATTGATGGCCAAAGCTATAAAATCCGTTTTACGCCGCGCAAAACAACCAGTGTATGGAGCGCGGTGAACGTAAAAAAGGTAAAAACACTGATCCAGCTTGGGATGATAAAACCAGCAGGCATGCAGCTTTTTAACAGCAGAAGTGATGCACAAGGCTATTCTTCTGAATCCAGAAATGTGCCGCTTGCCAGCGAATATGAAGCGCAAATCAAGGCAAACCAACCAGCATGGCACTTCCTTAATAATTTGGCACCCTCCTATAAAAGAGATTCCATCTGGTGGGTCATGAGCGCCAAGAAAGAAGAAACACGATTACGAAGGCTTGGCATATTGATTGCTTCGTCTGAAGCGGGGCTGAAAATACCATCTTTGCGATAGAAATAATGGGGCTGAGCCTAATATTATTTCATCAAAACCCCGACACAAAAAGCAGCGCAAACAGAAAAATCCGCATTCGAGAAACTGTTTAGTTTTTGTATAGAATTCCACCACCAGATTTGGTTCAAGCATCACCGGACACGGCACATCCGCACACCTTGACCTAGGTGCTTTTCAAGGCTGGAATATCCCAAACAAAATCAACAAGTTCTTCACTTTTTTCCCACAAAGCGGTTTGCTTGGCCTGATCCAATGCATGATCGGCAACGATGGCATCGCTGACAGGGCCGCGGGATTCCGACAACCTTTTTGGCCCGTAATATCCGCCGCGCTTGGCTTCTGTGCCTGCCGCCGCCAAAACCGTGGGAATTGCACCTTTTGCGGATGGCTGTGCCATCAATGGACCCATCACTTTATAAAGCATTTTGAACAGGCCTTTTGGCCCGGTGCTTTGCAATTGGGTGTTGGAATAACCGGGGTGGCAAGCAATACAAATGGCCTTGCTGCCGCGCGCTTGCAGCCTCCGGTCCAATTCAAATGCGAACATCAGGTTTGACAATTTGCTTTGAATATAAGCTTTGGTCGGGCTGTATTTTTGGTTAGACATAAAGTCTTCCAAGTCAAGCGCACCGTATTTATGGGCGATGCTTGACACCACAACAATCCGCCCCTCTGCGGCTTTGACCAAGTCAAGCAACAGGCCAGCCCAAAGAAAATGCCCAAGGTGATTGGCTGCCATTTGCAGATCAAAGCCATCAACCGTTTTGCTTTGCGGCGTTTGCATGATACCGGCATTATTGATGAGGCCGTCAATTTTAGAATAGCGTTTGCGTATTTCCGCAGCAGCTTTGCGAACCGAACCCAGATCACTTAGATCCATCTGCACCAGATCAACTTTTCCTTTGATCTGGCCTGCAAGCGACTTTTGAGCCGCTTGCGCTTTTGCTGGTGAACGACACACCATAACGATATCAGCACCCGCAACTCCCAGATATTTGGCCGCTTCAAAACCAATGCCTGAATTCGCGCCGGTGATCACATACATTTTCCCGCTTAGGTCGGGAAGCAAATCAGGGGTCCAGTTTTTGAAACCGGAGTTGTGAAGTGTTTCTGGCATGGTTATATTCCAATGAAATGAAATTGATCTGGTGATTTGAATTAGTACGCTATTTACAATTTCGATCCAAAATGTCAAGAGTGTATTATGCAAGACACCATTGCTGCGCAAAAAATACTGACCGTCTTTGCTCGATACGGGTTCAAAAAGACGTCAATGGAAGATATTGCACAGGCGGCCGACTTGTCGCGCCAGTCGATCTATAACCGTTTTGGCTCAAAGGAAGCAGTGTTTGACTGGACGGTAGAGACAATCACCACGGAACTGTTTCGCCAAGTGACCAAAGTTTTGACATCAAAGACGGAAACCCCGCTGGAAACACTGTTGCAAGCCTATAATATCTGGACCGGCAACCATGTTTCTATTTGGATGGGCACGGGTCACGGTGCAGAAATAATTGACTTGGCAATGGCATCTGCAAACCGTTCAGCTTCTTATCAAGGGGATGGCTTTGCCATATTAATCTCGGAATTCATCTTGAAATCTGGCTTAGAAAAAGATCGGTCACCTGCTGAAAATAAAGCCTTTGTTTTGAATCTTGCATCTAAAGGCTTGCTTCTAATTGCAAAATCATCGGAAGAATACGCAAAGGGAATGCAACGGGTAATTTTTGCGACATTGGGTTGAGACGCCCACAAAAAAGGCCGCGTCCCAAAACGCGGCCTTTCTCAAATTTCTTTGAACCGAAAAATTAGTTCTTGGCGTAGAATTCCACCACTAGATTTGGTTCCATCAGAACCGGATAAGGCACATCACCCAATGTTGGCGTGCGGATATATTCGCAAGTCAGCTTTGATTGATCAACATTCATGTATTCCGGAATATCGCGTTCAGCCGAAGCAATCGCCTCAATGATCAGGCCCATTTGACGGGATTTTTCACGCACCGCAATCACGTCGCCCTCGGACACGCGATAAGACGCGATGTTTACTTTTTTGCCGTTCACGGTCACATGGCCGTGATTCACGAATTGACGTGCAGCAAAAATGGTTGGCACAAATTTGGCACGGTAAACAACCGCATCAAGGCGGCGTTCCAGCAGGCCAACAAGGTTTGCACCAGTGTCTCCCTTGATGCGCTCGGCATCGGCATAAATACGGCGGAATTGTTTTTCGGTCAGGTCGCCGTAATAGCCCTTAAGCTTTTGCTTGGCGCGAAGCTGCGTGCCGAAATCCGACAGTTTTTGCTTGCGGCCTTGGCCGTGCTGGCCCGGGCCATATTCACGACGGTTTACAGGTGATTTGGGGCGACCCCAGATGTTTTCGCCCATACGGCGATCAATTTTATACTTGGCAGCAGTACGTTTAGTCACGGCTGGATCCTTTCAAAGCCCTGCCAAAAGCAGGTATTAAAAGGTGCTTTCCTAATTCGGCCTTATTACCGAATGACAGGTTTCCCCTTGCAGGGTCCACAAACACCAATTGCCGGAACTTTGCAGCACCGGATGGCGGGGTTATAAGGGTTTGTGCAGTGGTGTCAAACGAAAACGGCCCCACAATTGCAGGGCCGCCAATCTTGATAAATATCAACTATTTATTGGCTTTAAGCCAGGCCATAACCGTTTCGGGCGAAGATTCGCCATACGGGTCTTGGCCATGGTTATCACAGATACCGGGCTCTTCGAACCAGGCCTCGACCACACCATCCTTGATGATGGCCGCATAACGCCAGCTGCGCATCCCAAAACCGATATTGGATTTATCGACCAGCATGCCCATACGGCGGGAAAATTCACCGGCACCATCGGGGATAACTTTGACATTCTCGAGCTTTTGATCCAACGCCCATTTGTTCATCACAAAAGTATCGTTAACGGACATCACATAAATTTCGTCGATGCCCTCTGCCGCAAAATCGGCAGCGCCGTTTTCATAGCCGGGCAGCTGGTATGTGGAACAGGTCGGCGTAAAGGCACCCGGCAGGGAAAACAGAATAACACGTTTGCCTTTAAAATAATCCGCAGTGGTTTTGTCTTCCCATTTAAACGGGTTGTCACCGCCGATTTTTTCATCGCGAACCCGTGTGTGGAAAGTTACATCCGGAAGTGTAGTGCCTATGGCCATTTATTTCATCCTTATGGTTGGTTTGTTGCGCCTATCTAATACGTCAATGCCCGATGGAAAACCCCCCGTTTGGCGAATCTGGCCTTTGTCGTCACGGCGGGTTAGACAGGGGCAAATTTTATCGGGGTATTCGATGCTTTCTTATCAACATTCCTATCATGCCGGTGGTCCTGCCGATGTGCATAAACATCTGGTGCTGGCTGAATTGCTGGCCCTGTTAACCAAAAAGTCCCGCGGTATTTCCTATCTGGAAACCCATGCGGGGCGGGGCTTGTATGATTTATCCAGCGATGACAGCCTGAAAACAGGCGAGGCCGCCGAGGGTATCAATGCCATCACCCTGCCCGATTGCCCGTTGGTAAAAACCCTGCGAAACATTCAACAAAAATACGGGCCGGATGCCTATCCCGGCTCTCCGATGATTGCGCGGGAATTGCTGCGAGACCAGGACAGGCTGCACCTGATGGAACTGCATCCGGTTGAATACCGCAATTTGCGGCAAAATCTGATGGGGGAAGGCGTGTCTTTGCATCGGCGCGACGGCTATGAGGGCGTGTTTGCTATTACCCCACCAAAACCGCGCAAAGGGCTGGTGCTGATCGACCCGTCTTACGAGATTAAAACCGAATATGCAGAGGTGGCGGAATTTAGCCATCGGCTGATGGATAAATGGCCCGAGGCCACGATTATGATCTGGTATCCATTGCTGGAGGCCGACCGTCATCTGGAACTGGTTCAGGGGCTAAAGCTGCCATTTTTGAAACACGAGGTCGGCTTTGATCTGAAAGACGGCAAAGGCATGACCGGCAGTGGTTTGATTTTGATCAATGCGCCGTATCGAAGCGACGAGATTTTGCAACAGGTTGAAGGCCAAACCTCGGGGCTACTGCAACCGCTGGGTTAGGGTCGGGTTTATACAAACTGGGTAGCCCAACGATATAACAATGCTTTTTCCTGCGCTCTGGCATTTCTAGACCAGCTGCGCGCGCCCCTTGGTCGTTCCTCGGAAATGCCTGCTGCGCGGCGTGCGCCCAGATCAGCCGAAAAAATCGCAAATGCCAGTTTCTGCTGGCCTTGGCCCTCGATATACCCTGCCAGCCCCCGGGTGAAATTCAGGGTGCCGGTTTTTGCCAGAACCTCGACATTCGGCACCGTGGCTGCATCGCCGCGCGGGGTTAGCAACTGCACCTTTTTCATCAGCCCCGCCAAGCCCTGCTGGCTGTTGCGCTGCGCCAAAAGCATTACCATTTCCTGCGCAGAGATTTTCGATTGGTCGGTCAGGCCTGAATGATTGTAAAAAACCGGACTGCTTTGGGCAACCTGCTGTGATGCCCAGCGCGACATATGCCGCGCTGATGCGCGCAATCCGGCCACCTGATTTCCGGCGGCGATTGAAGCCTGCATGCCCAGAACCTCGGCGGTGAGGTTGGTGGAAAAATACAACATGCTACGTTGAAGCCCGCGCAGATCGCGGCTGAATTGGCGTGCAATCACGCTGCCCCGTGCGGATGCCCTTTGTTGTGGCGCTGGCAATGCCACCCCAAAAGCCGCCGCCAAATTGCGAAAAACACTGGCAGTATAGGCACCGGGGTCGCGCACCGGCAGCCATCTGCTGCCGCTATTGCCCAAGGCGCTGCGCGCCACGGTCCAATGATCTATGCCGTTTGAACGACCATAGGCATAGACCGGCCCGTTGCGGTTAACGATCGTCATTTCAGAGGTTGTAACAGCCGGGCGATACCGCGAGGCGCGGGCCTCCATGGTGATATTATAAGCACCGCCGGTCTTTTTCCATTCAAAATAGACGCGGTTAAAATTCAGGTTCAGGCCGGAGATTGACGGATTATAGCCAACTTGATCGGGCTGGTCCGCATCAATAAAATCAATCTTTGGCAGGGCGGTATCCACGTAATAAAACCGCCCCGAAATGCTGCGTAGCCCGGCGGATGCCACCTGTTGGGCCAGCTCTGCCAGCGCGTCTGTATCCAGATGCGGATCACCGCCGCCAACCAGAAACAGGTCGCCCTCCAGCCTGCCGTTATTGATCGGGCCGGTGGTGGCAATGCGGGTTTCAAACCGGAAATCAGCCCCTAAATGCGCATCTGCGTATAGCGAGGTGATGGCTTTGGTCACCGATGCGGGCGGGCGATCAAGGGTGGGGTTATGCGCTTCCAGCACTTGCCCCGTGGCCAGATCCATCACCACGAATCCGGTTTTGTCACCAATACCAAATTGCTGGACAATATCGCTGGCCGATGCCACCCGAACCGGTCGGCCTGCGCGCGCTGGCGGGCGGACCTCGCCATATGCTGCCAGCGGGAGGCCGGCAATTACGCCCCCCAGAAAATCCCGTCTTTTCATTTAATCAATAATCCAAATCATTCCCATTCGCCGTTTTCGCGAATTTCAGTTGATGAAATACCGCGCATTGGCCCGCCAAGCAATGCCCATTTTGGCGGGGTTGAATGGGCCAAGGCCCCCGCTTGCGATGCTGGCAATCTAAATTCTGCATACCGCTGCGCCATGGGGGATAATCCGGCGCGGAGCTGCTCCCCCGGCCTTGCCAGCACCCCGATGGGCACATTTTCAGCGATCCATTGCCAGTTTTGCCATTTGTGAAACTGCGCCAAATTATCCGCCCCCATCAGCCAGACAAACCGCGTGCGGGGGTGGCGCAACTGCAAAGCCTTGATGGTTTCCGCGGTATAGCGCGTGTTCATCTGCGCCTCGATATCAGTGATTTCAACGCGCGGATGTTGCATGATTTCACGACAGGCCAGCATACGTTTGGCCAGTTCCGCCGGTGGGTTTTCCTTTAGCGGATTGCCCGGGCTAACCAGCCACCAGACCCGATCCAAGCCGAACCGTTTCAGGGCGCGCTTGGTGATATGGACGTGGCCGAGATGCGGAGGGTCAAACGACCCGCCAAGCAGGCCGATGGTTTGGTGGGGGGGTGTGGGGGATTTTATTCCGATCACTTGTTAATCCTATTAATCAATAGCGCAAGCGCCGCTCCTCCGAGTAAAACCTTGCCAAGCGTAGCTCTATTTGTCGGGAGATCTTTTTTAGGTTTTACATCAATAGATTCATCACGCTCAAGCCGTTCTTTTTCCTTTTCAAATTCAATGATTAGCTCAGAGGGTGCAACCTCGAGAGCATCCGCCAGCTTTAAAAGCATTGAAGTATTAACCGCACTGTCCCCACGTTCAATTCGCGACAATGCTGGTTGTTGAATACCTAGCTTGGCTGCAAAACTCTTTTGATCCATTCCTCTTTTTTTCCGTTTTGCCGCGATAAGTAGCCCAAAAAATTCGTCGATTTGAACAATTCTTTTTTCCATCACTTGACTCCTTCAAGTTGTTACATATATCCCTAATATAGATATTATCAATTAGTGATATATTTAGTATAGCGAATATATAGGGAAAATGCAATGCAAGCTCAACAAAAAAAACCAACGCAAGCGCCAGCCAACAAAATATCTGAATTAGTCATCAATTGGCACATCACCGAAGCATGCAATTATGGATGCAAGTTTTGTTACGCCAAATGGGACACGCCCCGCAATCGGCGTGATCTGGTGAAAAACATTGCCGACTCGCGCAATTTACTTTTGCAAATTCGCAATTTTTTTCACCCCTCCAACCACGACAACCCACTTCAGGCTGAAATGTGCTGGGAATCTGTCCGAATAAATTTCGCGGGTGGTGAGCCTTTACTATACGCAAAAATAATGCCCGAGCTGTTGCGTTTTTCGCGTGAAATTGGCCTAAAAACATCCATTATTACCAATGGAAGTCACCTATCCGAACCTTTGCTTGGCGCATTGGCACCAAATTTAGATTGGCTGGGGTTGAGCGTAGACTCCGCTATCGAAAGCGCTAATCAAGAAATTGGTAGGGTTGATCGGCGCGGCAACCTTCTGGATATCGGTAAATTAGCAGTTAATCTCAACATTGAACGCAAGAAAAACCCAAACTTAAAACTAAAAGTAAACACCGTGATTAATGCGCTCAACGCCAACGAAGATATGGGCGAATTGATTCGCGGTCTTTCACCAGAAAAGTGGAAAATATTGAGGGTCTTGCCAACTGTTAACAGAAACCTTGAGGTCAGCGATCGATCCTTTGGAGACTTTGTTAAACGGCATTCAGAATTCCAGAATATTTACCGAGTTGAAGATAATCATGAAATGCTTGAATCTTACATTATGATCGACCCGAATGGGCGGTTCTATCAAAATGGTAACCAGAGCATTCAAGACGGATACCAATACAGCGACCCAATTCTTGATACTGGCTTGGCCCACGCGTTTTCCGGAATGCGGTTTTTGCCAAATCGATTTGCTGCACGTTATAATGAGGCAGCATAATGCCATACTGCAGATGCAAAGAAGTAAATAAATACGTTGGTAATTTGGTTGATGCAGGTTGGGTGTTTTGGCATGGCTAAAAACACGGTCGATTAAGGCACCCGACAGGTAAAGGGACGATAACAGTGTCTTGGTCGCCCAGCACAAAAAGGACCATTCATTATCTCAAACGGGACGTAAAGAGATTAGACAAAGCTGCTAACTTTGATTGAAGCCCCCTCACCGATGCGCTAAACTCTCCAAAACTTATCGCATCGGCAAGGACCCCACAAAATGGCATCATATCAATACGTTTACCACATGGACGGCGTGTCCAAGACCTATCCCGGTGGCAAAAAGCTGTTTGAAAACATCCGGCTTTCCTTTCTGCCCGGCGTGAAAATCGGTGTGGTCGGGGTCAATGGCTCTGGCAAGTCTACTTTGATGAAAATCATGGCAGGTCTCGACAAGGATTTTCAGGGCGAGGCTTGGGCCGCCGAAGGCGCCAATATCGGCTATCTACCGCAAGAACCCAAGCTCGATGAAACCCTGAATGTTCGCGAAAATGTCATGCTGGGCGTGGCAGATAAAAAAGCGGTGCTGGATCGTTATAACGAGCTGGCGATGAATTATTCCGAAGAAACCGCTGATGAAATGGCCACGTTGCAAGATGAAATTGACGCGGCTGATCTGTGGAATCTCGATGCCAGCATTGATATCGCCATGGAGGCCCTGCGCTGCCCGCCCGATGATGCGGAAATCAGCACTCTTTCAGGCGGCGAAGCCCGCCGCGTGGCGCTGTGCAAATTGCTGCTCGAGGCCCCCGATATGTTACTGCTCGATGAGCCAACCAACCATCTGGATGCCGAAACCATCGCATGGCTGCAACAGCATCTGATGGATTACAAAGGCACTATTTTATGTGTAACGCATGACCGTTATTTCCTTGATGACATCACCAGCTGGATACTGGAACTCGACCGTGGCCGTGGCATCCCGTATGAGGGCAATTATTCCGCGTGGCTGGAACAAAAAGCCAAACGCATGCAGCACGAGGCCAAATCCGACAAAGCCAAAATGCGCACGCTGGAGCGCGAATTGGAATGGATGCGCCAGTCGCCCAAAGCCCGCCAAGCCAAATCCAAGGCGCGTATTGCGGCCTATAACGACCTTGCCAATGCGTCGGAGCGTGACAAGGTTGGCAAAGCCCAGATTATCATTCCCAATGGCCCGCGCCTTGGCAATAAGGTGATCGAGGTTGAGGGGCTTTCAAAGGGTTACGGCGACAATCTGCTGGTGGATAACCTGAGCTTTAGCCTGCCGCCGGGCGGGATTGTCGGCGTAATCGGCCCTAATGGTGCGGGTAAATCAACCCTGTTTCGCATGCTGACAGGCCAGGAACAGCCCGATAGCGGCACGGTTGAATTCGGCGATACGGTTAAGTTGAGCTATGTTGACCAATCCCGCGATACGCTGGACGACAAAAAAACCGTGTTTGAGGAAATATCCGACGGGCTGGATGTGGTGAAACTGGGCGACGCAGAGGTCAACGGCCGCGCTTATTGTTCCAGTTTCAATTTCAAAGGCGGCGACCAGCAAAAAACCATGGCGATGCTATCGGGCGGCGAACGTAACCGCGTGCATATGGCCAAATTGCTGCGCGAGGGCGGCAATGTGTTGCTGCTCGATGAGCCCACAAACGATCTGGATGTTGACACCCTGCGCGCGCTGGAAGACGCGCTGGAAGATTTCGCCGGTTGCGCGGTGATTATCTCGCATGACCGGTTTTTTCTGGATCGGCTGTGCACGCATATGCTGGCGTTTGAAGGCAATTCACATGTGGAATGGTTTGAGGGCAATTTTGAGGATTACGAAGCGGATAAGATACGGCGGTTGGGGCCGGACAGTGTGAAGCCGACGCGGGTGAAGTATAAGAAGTTTACGAGGTAGGGGGGGATGGGTATTTCGAAAATTTCAATCGTGTCGGCGTTTCTGTTATTGACAGCTGGGGCATTATTCGGCGCCACTGAAAAAAATGATGTTGCTGTCCAAAATTTGTTTTCGGACAGGCAATTTCGTGAATATTCTGACGAAGGTCCGGTATATCTGGAACAATTTGAAAGCCTGTTCTCTGCTTGGAACAGAGTTGCTGTTTTATATGGATATGTCGACAATTATTCTGCTTGCGACGAATGGAAAATATGGCTTTCTTCGGGGTACCCGAACGTTCAATTTCGTTGCATCCCGGTTGCGGAGTAGCCCCCGTAGGGTGGGTGCTCGCACCCACCGTTCCTATATCAACCCCAACAATGGTGGGTGCGAGCACCCACCCTACACCCAGTCCTTCGGCACGATCCCACGCTTAACATCCCGATGAAACGACGAATACGGCCAATCTTTTGCCTTTTCCACCAACCCATGTTTAATCGGATTGCCCCAACAATATTCCAAATGCACCGAATAATCCTGATCATCACGAATGCAGTGCTCCCAAAACCGCCGCTGCCAAATGCCTTTTTCGCCTTTGCTTGCCAAACTTTTGCTCAATGACGGGCGAAAATCAATTGACTGCGTGAATCTGGTTTTGATCTTTCGCCAACGGTTTGAAAAATCACTGTCATTTTCGGGCAAGGTCCAAATCGCATGAATATGGTCCGGAAGAATTACCATCGCATCCGCCCAAAAGGGCTGCTCGGCCATCGTATCAAAAAACGCCTGCCGCAATGCATCAATATTTTCCACCAACAATACCGACCCTCGAACTGCAAGAGTCACGGTAAAAAAATATGTTCCACCTGAAAGCTTTAATCGACGATAATTTGACATATCCCTTTATGAACAATTTAGGGTAAACAAACCGTAAATGTTGGATGGGTGCTCGCACCCACCGCCCCGAAATGGCCGGGTTTTACCCTGCAATACAAAGCTACAATTCACCCCACGCAGGTATCCACCTCATACATCACCGGTGCAAAGCTTTTGCAAATTTCATGAATGGCGCGGTTGCGTTCTATCATTTCTTCACTGCGCAACATCGCCTGAAAATCCTCGCGCCGCTGCCATTGGGAATAATTGGCAATCCGGGTCTGCGCATCATTCACATGCAGCGCTGACGCGATATAGCCGGGTTGTTTTGAAATCACCTCCAGACAACTGGCCCGCAATAAATCAAGCAGATCAGCGCAAGTGCCGGGGGTGACCTCGAATGTTGTGATCACGGTCTGGATGTCGGTTTTGTCAGATATGGTCAGCATGAAAATCTCCTTTTGCCAACCTTACCATTCAAAACCGACCCTGTCAGAAAAACCGCTTATGCGGCCAGATCACTGCGCAATTGCATCTGGATTTTGCCTTTGCGCGGGCCTGCCCAGTTGATGTCAACCTCATCACCCAGCGCGCCTTGCGCCACGGTGAAATACGGGGTTTCGAACTGGTCTACATTGCCTGCATCCTGAATTGGCCCCAATGCAGCCCAGCCGGAAACACCCAATACCTGCCCGCCAAACGGGATTTTTTCCGCGTTTGACAGGTTCCAGCTTGTGGTCGCAACTGATTGGTCTATTTCCACAAAAGACGGGTTTTCGGTGCGAGACGCCACGTCTTCAAAACTGTTGCCCTGAAAAATCACGTTGGTGGACTGGCTATGGTCAAAACTGCCATTTGAGGTGTCTTCTTCTTCAACCCGGTCAATCACCACACCGCCAAAGGATTTGAACGTGTTGCCAATAATGGATACGCCATCAATGCGATAATTATTGCCTTGCGGCGCGAAACGCAAATAAGTGAACCACGCAGGCACAGAACTAACCGTAAAAATATTGCCGGTCATGGATAATGTGCCAAATGGCTCGGTCCCCGGCGAAGCATTGGCCAAAGTCGCATGTTCATTGCTAACCTCGATAAAACAATTATCGATATAATTGGCCGACATCACGGTTTTGCTGTTCTTGGCGGTCAACACAATGCCAGCGGTGCGATCCCCTGCGGGTGCGCTGTCACCTTGCCAGAAATGGTTGCCGGTAATAATGTGGCCACTGCCATTCATCACGGCAAAATGACGATACCGCACACAGCGGTTATTGCGCACTTTGACATCGTTATTATTGGTGTTGAACCCGATGGTTACACGGTCCTGGGCCAACACTTCGTATTCGATCGACAGCCATTCACAATTGTTGATCGACATGCTGAAACAGCCGGTGCCATGCGAGGTAATGCCACGATTTTTCGGACGCAAAAACCAGCAATCGCGAATGTGCCAGGCAATGCCCGA
>JAKITE010000060.1 GCA_021648225.1 Paracoccaceae bacterium | reverse complement strand
CATGCGAGGGGGGCTTGGCTGATTTTATCGCATTGAAGCTTGTGATTGTCGGATTTTGACGTCAAAGCCGGCCCAAAACCGATAGATTGCGCCAAAACGGGGGAATTATGTTTCTAAGCATTTTTGACATTTTCAAAATCGGCGTTGGTCCGTCTTCTTCGCATACGGTCGGGCCGATGCTGGCCGCTGCGCGGTTTCTGGATGACCTGCGCGCTGGGCGCGGGGTTATTCCCGGGGCGGGAAAGCTGGCCTCGCTGGGGTGCTCATTACACGGATCACTGGCATTTACCGGCAAAGGCCACGCGACGGATCGCGCCGTGACGCTGGGATTTGCCGGAATGGACCCTGCCAGTTTTGATGTCGAAAAAGCGACCAAAGCCGAGGCATTGATAGACAAAACCGGCACCGTCGCCCCCAACGGGTTAGGCACATTAAAATACCGTCAATCTGAAAATCTGGTTTTTGATTATAAACACGCCTTGCCTGCCCATGCCAATGGCATGATTATTTCGGCTTATGACGAGGCCGGAAACCTGCATACCCAAGAGACTTATTATTCAACCGGCGGCGGCTTTGTGATGACTGCCCGTGAAATGGCCGGTGAAACCATGCAGGCCGAACAGCCAAGCGCGCCCTATCCGTTCAAGTCGGCTGACGAGATGTTAACAATGTGCAAGCAAAGCGGAAAAACCATTGCCCAGATCAAACGTGAAAACGAAACCCATCACATGACAGCCAAGCAGTTAAGCGATGGTCTGGCCAAAGTGTGGTCGGTCATGAACGCCTGTATCAACCGTGGCCTGTCCACCGGCGGCATTCTCGACGGGGGGCTTTTTGTGCGTCGCCGCGCCAAAAATATTCACAAGGCATTGCTGGCCGAGCGCGGCCTAAACCTCACTGCACCCCACACCATCAACGACTGGATTTCGGTTTATGCCATCGCGGTAAACGAGGAAAACGCGGCGGGTGGACAGGTCGTGACCGCACCGACAAATGGCGCGGCGGGGGTGCTGCCGGCGACCTTGCGCTATTATCTTGACCATGTTCCGGGGGCCACGAAAGACAAGATCGAGGATTTCCTTTTGACCGCTGCCGCCATTGGCGGGTTGATCAAGGTTAATGCCTCTATTTCCGGGGCTGAGGTCGGCTGTCAGGGCGAGGTAGGATCAGCCGCCGCCATGGCCGCAGCGGGCCTTTGTGCGGTGCTGGGAGGCACGCCGGAACAAATCGAAAATGCCGCTGAAATCGCGCTTGAACACCACCTTGGCATGACCTGTGATCCGGTCAAGGGATTGGTGCAGGCACCCTGCATTGAACGCAATGGATTAGGGGCCATCAAGGCAGTTTCAGCCGCATCCTTGGCGCTTCGCGGCGATGGGGCGCATCTGGTCTCATTGGACGCTTGTGTCGAAACCATGCGCCAAACCGGCCGGGACATGGACAGCAAATACAAAGAAACCTCGCTGGGCGGGTTGGCAGTCAACGTGCCTACCTGCTGATCACCGGATTGCAAAAATACTCCAAAATCAACTTTTTTAGGTTAAGCAGGATTAAAATATCATTATTTCAATATATATGTTTAAATATATGTTTAACAACACCCTTTGGCAAACGGCCAAATCACCTGCAATTCCCCGCCGACAAAAGGAAATTCCAATAGAAACAGGGCTGCGAACCCGATCGCCCCTTTCAAAATGTTCCACTACCCAGTATATCGGAGCCTAATCAAATTTTAGCGGCGACGGGTTTTTCGCGCAGTGCAGCAAAGGCATGCAAATATGGCTGGTTTTTTCGGTAGTATTTTTTCGGCAGATATGGCCATTGATTTGGGCACGGCGAATACCTTGGTTTATGTAAAGGGTAAGGGGATTATCCTGAACGAACCCTCGGTGGTGGCCTATCATATTCGCGATGGCAAAAAACAGGTTCTGGCGGTTGGCGAGGAAGCCAAATTAATGCTGGGCCGCACCCCCGGCAGCATCGAGGCCATCCGCCCGATGCGTGACGGTGTGATCGCCGATTTTGACGTTGCCGAAGAGATGATAAAATATTTCATCAAGAAAATTCACAAACGCAGCTGGTTTACCAAACCACGCATTATTGTCTGTGTGCCCCATGGTGCAACGCCGGTTGAAAAACGCGCCATCCAAAGCTCTGTCATGCAGGCCGGCGCGGGCAAGGTCGGGTTGATTGCCGAACCGATCGCCGCTGCAATCGGGGCTGGAATGCCGATCACTGATCCGACAGGTTCGATGGTGGTCGATATTGGTGGCGGCACCACCGAAGTTGCGGTTCTGTCATTGGGCGATATTGTTTATGCGCGCTCGGTTCGGGTGGGCGGCGACCGCATGGACGAGGCCATTATTTCCTATCTGCGTCGCCAGCATAATATTCTGGTGGGCGAAGCAACGGCGGAACGCATCAAGACCTCGATCGGGTCAGCCCGTATGCCCGATGACGGGCGCGGCGCCAGCATGGAAATTCGCGGGCGAGATCTGCTGAACGGTGTGCCAAAAGAAGCCGAAATAACCCAAGCCCAAATCGCCGAGGCCTTGGCCGAACCGGTGCAACAAATTTGCGATGCGGTGATGGAAGCATTGGAAAGCACCCCGCCCGATCTGGCTGCCGATATTGTTGATCGTGGCGTTATGCTTACCGGCGGGGGTGCTTTGCTGGGGGATCTTGATCTGGCTTTGCGTGAACAAACCGGCTTGGCAATTTCGGTTGCCGACGAGGCGCTGAATTGTGTGGCGCTTGGCACTGGCAAAGCGCTGGAATATGAAAACCAACTACAACACATTCTGGATTACGGCAGCTAAGCGGAGCAAAAAATGGCGGCACATCAACAGGTTAATGCCTCTTGGCGCGCCCTGCGGCGGCTGGTTCTGGGGCTGATACTTGTGGTGCTTTTGGCGCTTTTTGTGCTGTGGCGCATTGACAATCCACGGGTTGAACGGCTTCGCATGGCGATTGTTGACCGGTTTGTGCCCAATATGGAATGGGTGCTGGCACCGGTAACAAAATTCAGCCGCATTATTTCCGATTATCAATCCTACACATTGATTTACGAACGCAACCAAGAACTTAGGCAAGAATTGCAACGCATGAAAGGCTGGCAAGAGGCCGCCTTGCAACTGGAACAAACCAACGCACAATTGCGCGCGTTGAACAATGTGCAGCTTAGCCCCGGCCTGCGGTTTGTCACCGGCGAGGTCATCACCGATAGCGGCAGTCCGTTTAGCCAATCCGGGCTTTTGAATGTCGGACGGCTGGATGGAATTCTGGATGGCCAAGCCACGGTTGACGGGCTGGGGCTGGTGGGGCGCATTTCGGGTGTTGCCGAACAAACCTCCCGCATTGTGTTTCTGACCGATGTTTCCAGTCAGGTTCCGGTGATCATCCGTCCGATTGGCAGCCGCGCCATTGTGCATGGCGATAACAGCATTGCGCCGCGCCTGCAATTTGTTGAATCGATTGAGGATGTTTTGCCTGGAATGCGGGTGGTTACATCTGGCGATGGCGGGGTTTTTCCGGCGGATATTCTGATTGGTCAAGTGGTTTTTGGCAGTGACGGAAAACTGCGGATCGCGCTGGCCGCAGATTTCGAAACCCTTGAGTTTGTGCGGATATTGCGAAACTCGCCGCTGGACCGGATTGACGGGGTTGGCGGTTTGGTTGGTGTTGAACCCCGGGAAGCCGGCCCGGAAAGCCCGGTCGAATGACCCCGTCAATTCGGCTCTGGCTGTTTCGTGCCCTGTTTCTGGGCACCGCGTTATTAAGCATCGCAATCCCGCTGTTGCCGCTTGGGTTTTCGCCGGACCGGATGGCAATGCCCGACCTGTTTCTGGCCCTGACAATCGCATGGGTTATCCGCGAACCCAAAACCGCACCCTTGGTTCTGGTGGCCGGTTTGGCGCTGTTGGCAGATGCTGTGCTTATGCGGCCTTTTGGTCTTTGGGCGTTGTTTGTTGTTATTCTTAGCGAGCTGGCCCGTATGAATGACCGCCTGTTGCGCGACGGCGGGTTTTTGATCGAGCTGATGTTTTTTGTGATATCCTTGGTGGTCTTGCTGCTGTTGCAAAACCTGTTTCTGTTTGTCACCTTTGCCGGCACCTATCCGCTTAATGTGCTTGTCGAGATTGTGATCACCAGCCTTATTTGTTATCCTTTTATTGCTATGTTTTTGCACTATATCTTACGGGTTCGCGGACCAGATTCCAAAAACCTGCCGGATCGATTGGGAAAAGTCGGATGATTATTCCATCCAAATCAGCCAAGGAAAAAAACCGTCGCATCACGCGGCGCGGCTTGATGCTGGGCGGTATTCAACTGGCTGTTGTCGGGGTTTTGGGGGTGCGCATGCGGCAATTGCAAGTCAACCAAAGCGACCGTTACCGATTGCTGGCTGAAGAAAACCGGATCAATGTGCAGCTGGTCCCGCCGGATCGGGGCTTGATTTTTGACCGGCTGGGCAAACCCATTGCTGAAAACAAACCGAATTATCGTATTGTTTTGATCAGGGAACAAGCCCAAGACCCTGCAAATGTGTTGGCAGAGCTGGCAAAAATCATCGATTTCCCCGAGGAAAAACAAGCCGATGTGCTAAAGAAAATGATGCGCAACAGCGCTTTTGTTAAAATTCCGGTGGTTGAAAACCTCGACTGGTCCGATTTTGCCCGTATTTCTGCCAATGCGCCAGCCTTGCCCGGCATTATCCCCGAGGTGGGGCTAAACCGTCATTACCCCCAACCCGAAGATTTCACCCATGTGGTTGGCTATGTTGGTCCGGTCAGCGAACGGGATCTTTCCGGCCTTGAAAACCCCGTTCCGATTTTACAGTTTCCGGGATTCCAGTTTGGCAAAACCGGATTAGAGGTAAAAATCGAAGACACCCTGCGCGGCACTGCCGGCACCAGTCAGGTCGAGGTGAATTCGTCAGGCCGCGTTATCCGCGAGCTTTCGCGCAAGGATGCCGTGAACGGCGCTGATATCCAGCTTTCGATCGACAGCGATTTACAGCATTACGCCAGCTATCGTATGGGTGATCAAAGCGCCGCTGCGGTGGTTATTGATGTGCATTCCGGCAATATCAGGGCTTTGGCATCTTCGCCCAGCTTTGATCCGAATAAATTCATTTTCGGCATTTCCACAACCGACTGGAATGCCCTGTTAAACAATGAATACCGGCCTTTGGCTGATAAAACCATCTCGGGCGCTTATCCGCCCGGATCAACCTTCAAAATGGTGGTGGCGCTTGCCGCACTCGAAGAAGGTCTGATCGACGCCGAAGAAGAAATATTCTGCCCCGGTTATTACGATCTGGGCAATCGGCGGTTTCATTGCTGGAAACGCGGCGGGCATGGCAGGATGAACCTGTCCGACAGCCTGAAAGAATCCTGTGATGTGTTTTATTACGAGATTTCCCAACGTATCGGCATTGAAAAAATCACCGCCATGGCCAAAAGATTTGGCTTGGGGGCCAGACCCGATTTGCCATTACCGGCCATTACCGGCGGGCTGATGCCAACCAAACAATGGAAACAAACCAATTATAACGAAGCATGGCGAAAAGGCGACACGATCAATTCCGCGATTGGCCAGGGTTTTGTGTCTTCGTCTCCGGTTCAACTGGCGATTATGACCGCCCGAATCGCATCGGGCCGCGCCATTACCCCGCGCTTGATACAACGCATAAACGGTGTGCCCACCCCGTTGGAATATGCAGAACCGCTAGGCATTTCCGACGCCCATTTCGATCTGGTCAGAGAAGGCATGTTTCGGGTCAATAACGAAACCCGCGGCACCGCCTATGCAACGCGCATTGCCGAAACAACCATGGCAATGTCCGGCAAAACCGGCACCAGTCAGGTGCGCCAGATCACACTTGAGGAACGCGCCACAGGGGTGATTAAAAACGAAGACCTGCCATGGGATCATCGCGACCATGCGCTTTTTGTCGGCTATGCGCCCCATGATAAACCACGTTTTGCCATATCGGTGGTGGTTGAACACGGGGGCAGCGGCTCTGCGGCGGCGGCACCGATTGCACGCGATATCATGTTGCGCGCTTTATATGAAACCCAGCCGCCTATTTCAGCCTTTCCACGCGAAATCCGTGATGAAATGCTGGAACAGCGCCAAAACGAACCGCCACCGAATGTTGCCGCCCCCACCCCCCGGAGCGACCGCGCATGAGCTTCATGGACCCAACCGCAAACCTGCCCCCTACCGGCCTGAAGAAAATTCTTTATGTCAACTGGCCGCTTGTTTTGCTGGTTTTTGCGGTATCCGGTTTTGGGTTTTTAATGCTGTATTCGGTTGCAGGCGGTTCGTTTGAACCTTGGGCCAGACCGCAAATAGAACGGTTTTCAATCGGCATCGTTATCATGTTTATTGTCGGTTTCACGCCGATCAGTTTTTGGCGTTCTGTCACGGCACTGACCTATGGGTTTGGCATGGTCTTACTGGTTGTTGTACTGATCGCGGGCGATGTAAACAAAGGCGCGCAACGCTGGATCGACCTTGGCTTTATCAATCTGCAACCTTCCGAGGTTATGAAAATTGCGGTGGTGATGGTGCTGGCGCTTTATTATGACTGGCTGCCCCCTGAAAAAGTCTCGCGGCCTTTTTGGGTATTTATCCCGCTGATGCTTATTTTGGCCCCGACAGCTTTTGTGTTTTTCCAGCCGGATCTGGGCACCGCGATTTTGATTATGTTAAGCGGCGGTGTGGTGATGTTTTTGGCCGGAGTCAGTTTCTGGTATTTCTCAGCAGCAATATCGGCTGTAGCAGGGGTGGTTCTGGCGGTTTTCCAGTCTCGGGGTACCGGATGGCAATTGCTGAACAACTATCAATATCGCCGGATTGACACGTTTCTTGACCCGTCGCTAGACCCATTGGGGGCAAGTTATCACATCACCCAGGCTTCTATTGCGCTGGGTTCGGGCGGGGTTTCGGGGCGCGGTTTTATGCAAGGCACCCAAAGCAGGCTGGGATTTTTGCCCGAAAAACAAACCGATTTTATCTTTACCACTCTGGCCGAGGAATTTGGCTATGTCGGCACAACCCTGTTGCTGGTAATGTATGTGCTGATCATGGTGTTCTGCATTTCATCGGCCATAAACAACCGCAACAGATATGCCGCATTGCTGACAGGCGGGGTTGCAGCCACTTTCTTTTTCTTTTTTGCAGTAAATATGGCTATGGTCATGGGGCTGGTACCGGTAGTGGGTGTGCCCTTACCGCTGGTTTCTTATGGCGGGTCGGCCATGCTGGTATTGCTGGGCGCGTTTGGCTTGATCCAATCGGCCCATATCCATCGACCCAGAGGTGTTTTATGATTACCGTGCTTTATTCCGGCCTGGCGGCTGACTGGAAAGATTATCAAAATTACATCAGCAAAGCCCTTGTAAACAAGGGCATCAAAGCCAATATCGTGCAAAAATGCCCGCCTGACCAAGTAGATTACATCGTTTTCAACCCCAATGGTCCGGTGCAGGATTTTTCGGTTTTTCCCAATTTGAAAGCCGCGCTTGGCCTTTGGGCGGGGGTTGAAAAAATTGTCGACAACACCTCGCTGACCGCGCCGCTTTGCCGGATGGTTGATGCAGGCCTGCGCGAGGGAATGCGCGAATGGGTTGCGGGCCACAGCTTGCGCTACCATCTGGGGATGGATCAGCAAATTTTACACCAAGACGGAGTTTGGCGCAAAAACGTGCCCCCGCTTGCCCGCCAACGCTGCATCGGGATTCTGGGTGTCGGAGAATTGGGCCGCGCCTGTGGTCAAACCCTTGTCCGGCTCGGGTTTAACGTGGCGGGTTGGAGCAAAAGCCAAAAACAGATTGAAGGCATAAGTTGTTATTCCGGCAATGACGGCTTGGATAAAATCCTGTCCATCTCGGAAATTCTGGTTCTGCTTTTGCCACAAACCGATGAAACCCATCATATTATCAATGCAAAAACACTGGCCAAGCTGCCCCGTGGTGCTTTTATTCTTAATCCCGGACGGGGGCCGTTGATAGACGATGATGCCTTGCTGGATGCCCTGGATTCCGGCCAGATCAGCCATGCCACGCTGGATGTGTTTGATGTGGAACCCTTACCGGCTAATCACCCGTTCTGGGCCCATCCAAAGGTCACGGTAACCCCGCATATTGCCTCTGAAACCCGCGCCATCACAGCGGCGGATGTGATTGCCGACAATATTGAACGCGGCGAAACCGGCCAGCCATTTTTATTTCAGGTGGACCGCGCCGCGCGGTATTAACGCAGCTTTGGCGGCTTGTCCGGGTCCATCCCCGGCGCGGTGATTTCAGGCATTTTGGGCAGGATCAATTCCGGAATTTCAAAAGCCAAGCCCACTTTGACGAAACGCGACACACTGGCATCACCCGCCAATAAAAAGGTAATATCGAGGTGCCCCGCCTCGATTCCGCTGAATAACAATGCCTCCGACATGGCCTCGGCCACGCCGTTTTGCGCGTCGGGCGTTACATCAACCAGCGCCAGCATATGGCTTTTGCTGCCGGTTTCATATTCCACCGCCACCAGATAAGCGACTGAAACAACCCCTGACATATTTGCCAGTTTTTGATCCAGCGCTTTGATCAATGCTTCAGGCACATTAAACGGCGCCGAGATTTCAACCGGTTTTTCCTGCTCGATACTGTCCTTGCTGCCAAGGTTTTCGGCAAGCCAGTTTACAATTTCAACCGGCAGCACGGTTTCGGAAACACAGCCAAGGTTAACCCCCAGACCAATGCCGTTTTGCGCCAGCATGGCAACAATTTTTCGCCCCGAAAGCGCCAGATAAGGCACCGGTTCGCCCGCAAATTCCGCCAGCCTTTCTTCAGTATCAAAAATCAATGCCACCGCGCAATCCGAGGTATCCAGCACAAGCGGTCGCGCCACATCCTTTACTACTTCGTCTTCGAGAATCATAAACATTTCGGATTCCAGCACCCGTTCATAAAACCCGAATCTGGCATCAGCGTCAGACTGCATTTTAGCCACAGCCAGATCCAGCGTGGTTGTCGCGGTGTCATGCATTTGTTAGACTTCCTGTTTCGGTCATATTTGCACCATGCTTTACCTGTATTTTCAATCTGTTAATTTGCTTGGCATATGTGTATTTTAACCGGACAAGGAAAGGCCAGCATAATCCGATGATCGAATTCAAAAATGTCAGCAAGTCCTTTTGGACAGGCACCCAACGCAAAGTTATCCTTAATCAGGCCAGCTTTACCGTAGAGCTTGGCCAATCCATGGGCATTCTGGCATCCAACGGCACCGGCAAAACCACCTTGGTCAATATGATGGCGGGGCTGGAAAAACCCGATGAGGGCACCATCACCCGTTCTTCCCGGATTTCCTTTCCTTTGGGGTTTATGGGCGGGGTTGTCCCTGATCATAGCGCCGCTGAAAATTCGCGTTATATCGCGCGGCTTTATAATCTTGACCCCGACTATATCGAGGCATTTTGCCGGTATCTGGTTGATATTGACGAATATTTTGACCAGCCGTTAAATACCTATTCCTCGGGCATGCGGGCACGGGTGTCTTTTGCGTTATTGCTGGCGCTTGAATTCGATATTTATCTGATTGACGAAGGCATGCCGGGCAGCACCGATGCTGAATTCAACCGCAAAGCAGGCAATGTTTTGCACCAGCGCCTGATGAAATCAACGGTTGTTATCGTTTCCCATAGCCCGCATATTCTGGAAAAATATTGTTCAACCGCCGCGGTTCTGCGTGACGGAACCCTCTATAAATTCGACTCCCTTGAAGAAGCAAAGCAGCTTTACGATTATGACGCATAATGACCCCGCCAACCCGCTTGCGAAAAAACCCGCAAGGGCCGAACCGCCAAAACCCGGCACGCCTGCCTATAAACGCATGGCGCGGCGCAAAGCGGTGCGTATGGGCCTTAACCCCAGCAGCGGCGACGAAGCCGTGCAAATGCTGCATGACCGTGGGTTTGATGTGGTCAGTGACAGGGTTTCGGCGCTTGACACCACTGCTGCGGCGGCTGCGGCTGCAAAATCCACCAGCAACCTACCTGCAAAAGTTTCCGAAAGCGGTATTGTAACCACCGAACCTGACGGCATGAGCAGCGCGCCAGCAGGAATGATTTCTGACAAGGACCGTCAGGCGGAAATTGCCAAAATCCAGAAAGGTATCGCCAAAAGGCGCCAGCGAAAATTTATGCTGGTTGCCATGCGTCTGGTGTTTTTTGTGGCCTTGCCAACCTTTTTGACCGGCAATTATTTTTATAATTACGCCACGGAAATGTATGAAATCGAAACCCAGATGGTCATCCAAAAAGCCGATGGCGGCGGCGGTGGCGGTGGGCTTGGTGGATTGCTGGCTGGCACCGGCTTGGCAAATTCCGAAGATTCAACCATTGTTCAGGGCTTTTTGAATTCCCGCGAGGCAATGTTGAAACTGAACGAGGAACTGGGATTCATCAACCATTTCCAACAAGAATTTATTGATGACATTCAACGTTTGCCAGCGGATGCAACCCTTGAAGACGCCTATAAAAAATATAAAAAATTCGTTAAAATCGGCTTTGATCCAACCGAAGGGGTCATTCATATGTCGGTGGTTGCCGTCGATGCAGAAACAGGCACCGCGTTCTCTCGTGCCTTGATCCGGTTTGCCGAAGAACGGGTTGATAAATTATCTGCGCCGGTTCGCGAAGACCAGATGCGCGGCGCAATCCAGAGCTATGCCGATGCCGAACAAAACGTGTTTAATGCCCAGGATACGGTTCTGGATCTGCAACAAAGACGCGGTATTCTTAGCGCAGATGCAGAAATTTCTGCCCAGATGAGCATCATTGCCAGTCTGGAGGTTCAACTTGAAAACCGCCTACTTAGCCTGGCTGAAATCAATGCAAATGCCCAACCCAATACCGCGCGGGCCAACGCGCTATCTGCAGAGATTGGCCGCCTGTCAAACCGGATTGCCGAATTACGCACAAAACTGACCGGAGGCACGGGTTCCACCATTTCTTTGGCGCGGGTCAGCGGCGAATTGCGCATTGCGGAAACCGAATTATCCATGCGTCAGGTTCTTTTGCAACAGGCCTTAACCCAGCTGGAAACCGCCCGTATCGAGGCCAACCGCCAAACCAGATACCTTAGCCTCGGGGTTACGCCAATTGCGCCGGACGTTCCGACACGCCCGCGTAAATTGGAAAATACCGCATTGGCTTTGGTGGTTTTTATGGCGATCTATATTTTTATCTCGTTGCTTGTTTCAGTGTTTCGTGAGCAGTTAAGCGCCTAGGGTCGGCTAAACCAGGTCAGGCTAAACCGCCTGCCCCGCCGCCTGCCCAGAGGCCCACGCCCATTGAAAATTATAACCGCCCAACCAGCCGGTCACGTCCAGAACCTCGCCAATAAAATACAGTCCCGGCATGGATTTAACCTCCATTGTTTTGGCATTGATTGCCGCAGTATCTACCCCGCCTCGTGTAACCTCGGCGGTGCGATAGCCCTCGGAACCGGTTGGTTTAACCTGCCAGTTTTCCAGCATTTCGATCAATTCTTGCATTCTATCGCCACCAAGATCAGCGATATTGCCTTGAAACGCCAGTTTTTCGGCAATGCTCTGTGCCAGCCGTTTGGGCAGATAATTGGCCAAAACCGTTTGAATGGCTTTGCGGCCCGAACTTTGTTTTTCCTGCTGCAATATCGTGCCAAAATCGAGGTCGGGCCGAATGTTCAAGCTCACCACCTCCCCCGGATGCCAAAACGAGCTGATTTGCAAAATGGCTGGTCCGGATAAGCCGCGATGGGTGAAAAGCATATCCTCGTCAAAACTGATACCCTTACAGGAAACCCGCACCGGAACCGCAACACCGGCAAGGGATTTGAACATCTCCAGATCATCACTGGAAAAGGTCAGCGGCACCAGCGCTGGTGCGGTTTCAATAATATTCAAGCCAAATTGCCGTGCAATTTCAAAGCCAAAACTACTGGCGCCTATTTTGGGAATGGATTTACCACCACAAGCGACCACCAGATTTTTGCAGGTCTTCAGCCCGTCAGAGGTCATAACTGAAAACCCGTCCGGTATTTTCTGAATGTCTGAAACCACCATATTCGCCCGCACATCCACGCCCCCCGTTGCCATTTCGGCAAAAAGCATCTCGACGATTTGCTGGGCAGACCCGTCACAAAAAAGCTGCCCTTTGGCTTTTTCATGCCAGGCAATATTGTGGCGCTCAATCAACCCAATAAAATCTTGCGGTGCATACCGGGCCAGTGCGGATTTTGCAAAATGGGTGTTTTGCGAAAGGAAATTTCTGCTGCTCGTGGCCAAATTGGTGAAATTACAGCGCCCACCCCCTGAAATTCTGATTTTCTCGCCGATCTTTTTGGCATGATCCAACACCAAAACCCGTTTACCATTTTGCCCGGCAACGGCTGCACACATCATGCCTGCGGCACCACTTCCGATCACAATTACATCAAATTCCATCTTAATTTCCACCTTGGAAAAGCTTTGCTTGCCTTTACTGCCTGAAAACCAAAAAGAAGCATAGTCAAAAGAAATTTCCCCTTGCAGAGCCAATCCGACCTAACTAAAAGGCCCATGTGTTGGGGTGTAGCCAAGTGGTAAGGCAATGCTTTTTGGTAGCATGTATCGTAGGTTCGAATCCTACCACCCCAGCCAAACACTTTTATGTTTTCGAGGTCATGCGCTTCAGCGCGGTATATCCGCGTGTTATTCGTGGGTTAGCTATGTGGGTATTCCTTCGAGACGTTATACGGTCGTCAGGAACGGCCCATATCAGGGTAAAGTCTCGGCAGGCCATTTCGGCGATACACATATGGAATGGATGGCATCTAGGTGTCGCTGAACAAAGACTCAGAGCGTGGTAATAAGCTGGCGCTGTTCGTTCCAGTCAACCGGCAGCGCGTGACGCAAGAGCCAGTTCGAGGTTAGACCGATGGGCTGGCGTCCCTCAATAATCATGCAGACAATGTCCGGTGCCAGCAACGCCCATTCCGTAACCTGCTGGATGCGGCGTTTGGACGTTGTTTCCGTGGCTGCTATTTCGGTCAGGGTCTTGCCCGACTTTATCATTGCCAGCCAGTGATGCGCGTTCGCAATATTGCGGATCAGGGCCTCGTCAAGCTCGGGCGATTTATCCCCGATAACCAGTTTGGTCTCGACCCCGCGTTTGCGCATCTGGAATGGTCTGGCGATGGTCAATGCGTCTGTATTCAATCGGTCTGGCTCAATTTGCAGCAGGTTGACTATCGCATCGGCATCCAGACGGATCTGCATGTTCCCTGCCGCAATATCGATCCGACCAATCAGGGCAAACAGCTTCTTCTGGTTCAAACCGACCAGCTCCACCTCAGCCCTGATCCGCACAATTTCCTCTGATGTCAGGTCTTTCACCATTGCCGACGTGGCTGCTGTGCCCAGATGATCCTGCATCGTTTTGCCAATCTGCTGCTCCAGTTGCAGTGCAGGCAACCGCCAGCCCGACAGGCCTTTCTCCCCTGCCCGTTTCACCAGACGATGCGAGATATAATAACGATGGCGTTTACCTTGTTTGCTGGAATGGCTCGGCGTAAAACGGTCGCCGATTTCGTCAAACAATTTGCCAACCAGTGGCGAAGGATTTTTTGCTTTCGTTCCCCCGCCCCGTTTGTAGGCTGCTTTTGTCTGCAATCTTGCCTGAACAGCATCCCAAATCTCCGGGTCGATAATCGCTTTATGCAGCCCCTCATAAGTCTTGTCGCGATGGCGTATTCGCCCGGCATAGATCGGATTAGTCAGGATGTGGTGGATATGGCCGCGCTCCAGCGCAATACCGCCGGATCGAACACCCTTTGCATTGATCCGGCATTTTGAACGTAGACCCGTTATTGCGGCCTGATTTGCAACTTCCCTGACCGTCCCGTGCTGGTCATACAGATCAAACAGTAATCGAACCGTTTTCGCTTCGCCCTCGTTGATCTCCAACGATCTGCCAGCCGAATTATACCCGAGCGGCACCATGCCACCCATCCACATACCCTTTTTCTTCGAGGTCGCGATTTTATCCCTGATCCTTTCTGCAGTAACCTCCCGCTCGAACTGGGCAAAGCTTAACAGAACATTGAGTGTCAGGCGTCCCATGCTAGTGGCGGTATTGAACGACTGGGTGACGGATACAAACGAGGCATTTGCCGCATCCAGCCGATCCACAAGCCTGGCAAAATCCCCCAGTGATCTGGTCAACCTGTCGATCTTGTAAACCACAATCTGGTCCACCAGCCCCTCATCTATATCCCGCATCAAACGCTTCAGTGCCGGTCGTTCCAGTGTGCCGCCAGAAATGCCACCGTCGTCATACTTGTCGGTCAGCGCAATCCAGCCCTCGTGTTTCTGGCTGGTGACATAAGCCTCGCAAGCCTCACGCTGTGCATCCAGCGAGTTAAACGCCTGATCCAGCCCCTCTTCGGACGATTTGCGGGTGTATATGGCGCAGCGGACCTTGTTCATGCGCCAGTTGCTCCTGCACGGGTAAGGCCAAAGAATCTCGGGCCAGACCAGTTAGCACCCGTGATCTTTTTGGCAATCGCTGTCAGCGACCGATATTCCCTGCCATCCATCCGGAAACCCTTTGTCAGGACTTCAACCTGATAAGTCCGCCCGTTCCATTCCCGCACCAGATATGCGCCCGTTGCAACAGAGGTGGTCCCACTATTTTGACCAGCTAGCAGCGTAAATAAGATGAATCTGATTTCATTGTTATGCTGCTAGCTGGTCAAAATAGTGGGACCACCTCTGTGATTCGAAAGTCGGCGTGGGGTTGCAGGAGGATTTCTTCACTCGCTGTGCCGATGAAAAAGGCAGAGCATTTCCCAACTCGCTAAAAACACAAACCTTGAAAATATCTTTTTTACAATGAAGCCTTCAATATAGCAGCGCGTTTAATGAATTGCTCAAAGGACAAAAAAATAATATCTGTGGTTTGGGGGTCACTATACATGAACTCCGCAGAGATCGTTTTTTTTGACCAATCGATTTTAAAATTAAGCTCATTTCCTTCAAAAACTTCTGGCGCACAATTATCTGAGCCCGAGCCACTTAATTTTTCGTATATTAATTGAAACAATGGACTGAAGCATCTGTCGCGTTCAAAATAGAATTTTTCTTCTGCCCAAAATCGATCCAGCGCATTCTTTGTGGTCATGGTGTTACCTCTATTGGATTGGCAATGGAATCGGATACGATGATTGGATTCGCCCATCACGAATATGTACAATAAGCGTAAACGAATTACGAGCTTGCTGGTCGTATCCAACACGATTATTAAAAGTGTGAACTATACTGATACTTGGTAAGCGAAGTCCCGTTCCCACCTAGGCTTTAAAGTTCCACGGCAGCAGGGCTTCAATATCACTTTGTTTGTGGCCATTGACGATGGCGGTGAGGATTCCGGTGATGTAGGCGTGGGGCTCAATGGC
>JAKITE010000059.1 GCA_021648225.1 Paracoccaceae bacterium | reverse complement strand
CGGGTTTGAGCCTCTTGCAGGCTCTCGCCGCGTGCGGTGATGTTTAACACACGGCCCCCGTTTGCGGTGATTTTTCCATTATTTGTTTTGGTGCCTGCATGGAATATTTGCGCCTTCGGGTCGTCATTTGCGGCATCCAGCCCATTAATGATACTGCCTTTTTCATAGGCATCAGGATAGCCTTTGGCCGCCATCACGATGCTGATCGCGTGATCATCGGCCCAATTAATGCGGGCCGTATCCAGCGTGCCCTCGGCACAGGCCAGCAATGCATCCAGCATTTGCGCGCCAAGCCGAATGCACAGCACCTGACATTCCGGATCGCCAAATCGCACATTATATTCCACCAGCCGGGGTTGGCCGTTTTCAATCATAAATCCCGCATAAAGCACCCCTTGAAATGGCGTGCCGCGCCGTGCCATCTCGTCAATGGTTGGTTGCACGATCTGCGTAAGGGCCTTTTGCACCACTGCATCATCCATAATCGGTGCGGGGGAATAAGCGCCCATGCCGCCGGTATTTGGGCCTTTGTCACCGTCATAAGCGCGCTTGTGGTCTTGGGCGGTGCCTATTGGCAGGATGTTTTCACCGTCGGACAGCACAAAAAAGCTGGCCTCCTCGCCTTGCATGAATTCCTCGATCACCACTTCGGCACCGGCCTCGCCGAATTGGCCGTCAAACATATCGTCGATGGCCGCTAGTGCTTGGGGCATGGTTTCGGCAATAATCACACCTTTGCCAGCGGCCAGTCCGTCGGCTTTGATGACAATTGGCACAGCTTGCTGTCGGGCATATTCTTTGGCTGAAACGGCATCCCTGAAATGGCCGTAAGCAGCAGTGGGCGCGTTGCAGGCGTCACATATTTCTTTGGTGAAAGCTTTTGAGGCCTCTAGTTGCGCGGCGTCAGCGCCGGGGCCAAAACAAAGAATATTCGCACCGCGCAGCGCATCGCCAACGCCTAAAGCAAGCGGGGCCTCGGGGCCGATCACCACAAAATCAATTTTATGGTGCTGTGCAAATGCAACCACAGCGCTGCCATCCATAATATCCAGCGGCAGGCAGGTGGCAATTTCCGCCATGCCCGCATTGCCCGGCGCACAAATCAGCGTATCACATTTAGGGTTTTGTTTGATCGCCCATGCCAGCGCATGTTCGCGCCCGCCAGAGCCAAGAATAAGGATGTTCATCACGCGTTACCTATTGGGTTTTGATTGGGGTCGTTCTAATGTTGCTGCTATCATGATGCAAGGTGGCGACTATGTCCGAATTATTTGACGATGGCGAGGCGGGAAACGCCCCCGAATTTACGGTTTCCGAATTATCCGGCGCGGTTAAACGTGTGGTTGAGGGCGAATTTTCCCATGTCCGCGTGCGCGGCGAGGTCGGGCGCGTGTCGCGCCCCGCATCGGGGCATTTATATCTGGACCTGAAAGACGATCGGGCCGTGTTGGCCAGTGTGGTCTGGAAAGGCGTTGCAGGCCGTTTGGCCCATCAGCCCGAACAGGGTATGGAGGTGATCGCCACCGGGCGTTTGACCACTTTTCCCGGCCAAAGCCGATACCAACTGGTGATCGAAAGCATTGAACCCGCTGGCGTAGGCGCATTGATGGCAATGCTGGAAAAACGCAAAGCGGCGCTGGCCGCGGAGGGATTATTCACGGCAGAACGCAAACAGGCCTTGCCGTTTCTGCCCGAGGTGATCGGGGTGATAACCTCGCCCTCCGGTGCGGTGATCAAAGATATTTTGCACCGGTTACGCGACAGGTTTCCGCGTAAGGTGTTGTTATGGCCGGTGATTGTTCAGGGGCCAAAATGCGCCGAACAGGTGGCCAATGCCATATTCGGGTTTAATGCGCTGGAAAAAGGCGGGGCTTTGCCTCGGCCTGATTTGCTGATTGTGGCGCGAGGCGGCGGATCATTAGAAGACCTGTGGGGCTTTAACGAGGAAATCGTGGTGCGCGCGGCGGCAGAAAGCAAAATACCGCTAATCTCTGCCGTGGGCCATGAAACCGACACAACCCTGATAGATTTTGCCAGCGACCACCGCGCCCCGACCCCGACAGCGGCGGCTGAAATCGCCGTGCCGGTGCGGGCCGAACTGGTGGCAGGTATTGCCAGCCTTGAGGCGCGCCGCCGCCGTGCCTTGGCGCGCATGCTGGAAACCCGTGGTCAGCGGTTGCGGGATCTGTCACGCGCATTGCCGCGCCCTGACGCCATATTGGCCGAGCGTGCCCAACGGCTGGACGGATTGGCCATGCGATTGCCCCGCGCGTTGACGGCCTTTACCCAGCAGAAAAAACTGCACCTGTCCCGCCACCCGTTGCGACCAGCCGCTTTGACGCGGGACATTGCGCAAAAACAAAAAGACCTGCGGCGGGTAACATCGGGGTTTCAGGCCGCAGCCAAACGCCAGATTTTCAACTGGCAGCAACAGATTGCCAATCTGGAGCGGGTGCGCCAGACGCTGGATTATAAAAACACCCTGAAACGCGGTTTTGCGATTGTGCGGGGTGACGGCGCGGTGGTGACCAGCCGCAAAACTGCCAAAACCGCCACTGTGCTGGAGCTTGAATTTGCTGATGGTCTATTGCCGATTTCCGGCAAGCCAAAACCAAAAAGCAAACCCAAAACTGCCAGCGGGCAGGGGGATTTGTTTTAAACCCCTAGTGAGGGCGCGGTGCAAATGATCGGGATGGTGTCCTGGCCATCGACTTCGAGGATGGTTGTGGCTTGGCCTATGGGCGGAAACATGCTCTCGATCATAATGGTGCCGTCTTCGCGGGTTAACTGCCAGCAATGCAGCTCATCGCTGCCATCATATAAAAAACAAATCCCGTTTTCGACCTCGTCCCATTTGCCGTTTACGCAACTGCCGTCTTGTGCCCGCCAGACCGATTGCCGGTCTTCGAAAAACTGTTCCGAACCGTAAAACCGGCCATTTTGGTAGAAATACAATGTGGTGCCAACGCTAAAGCTGTCAAATTCCTCAGCGCTCATGATTTCTTGGGAAATTGCCGGAGCCGCAAAAGCCATAAAAATCAACGAGATCAGGGTTTTCATTCCAGCTCCGCAAAGGTTAGGGGGTGGTCAAGCGCGCTCATGAAATTTGCGGTGCATTGAAACGGGTCGGTCACAATATCGGATACAAAAATGATGCTGTTTTCGCCCATGATGAATATTTCACCGTCAACGTATTTATGTTGAAAACACATTTTACCATAGCTTTGCCAGTCAAAACAAAATTGCGGGGGGGCATAGGCAATTGTGCCCTCGATGCATTCACCATCGACAAACTGGTAAAAAACCCTGTTACCTTCTGCCGGGTAATATTCCCGCCCCAGCTCCACGCCAAAAGATTGATAAATCACGGTGCGGCCACGGGTCATATCCTGCCATTCGGATGCCGTGATTTCAGTGCCGTTTTCAAACCGCTCCGCAAGGGTTTGGGCTGGTGAAACCACCGGAACCATCAGCAAAAGAAGGGCAAGCGTTTTCATCCGGATTCTGCATTCAATACCGGCATTTGCAATTGCACCATGCCAACCTCGCAATAAAGCGGTGTGGTTGTGATGGTTGAAATCACCTCCAGATTTTGGTCCAGCATGCCGTCCAGCCCTGAAATTGCGGAAATATATTCGCCCTCATAATCCACCCATAGGGCGCAAACCGAACCGGAGGCAGACCAGTCAAAACAGATTAATCCGTTTTCCTCATACCAGGTGCCGGTGTCACAAATGGTTTGGCTTGGGTCCCCGGCTTCGGTCCATTCAATGACAATACGGTTGGTGCCGGGGCGGTAATATTCACGGTAAACATCCTCGGTGCCATTATTATAGGTGATGGTATTGCCATCGGTTAAGGCTTTGAACGCGGCGGCGTCCATGATCGCGCCCAATCGCAGTTTTTCAGCCAGCGACAAGGTTGCATCCTGGGCATTGGCGGCGGTGGTAAATGTCAGGACAAATAACGCGAATAACAGTTTTTGCATGGAATCATGCTCCTTGAAAAATACAAGTATATCAGCAATTGCGGCAAGATTTTGCAAGCATATGCGGTTCACCCTTTGTTGAAGTCGTTTTTGGCTGTTTATTCGGCAAGAGTTTGCCGTAAAGTGTGGCGATAACCCCGAAAAGGACTGAAAAATGGCGCTGGATCAAGGCAAAGGTGTTTGGAAATCAGGCAAAGGCAAAGGCCGGCGCACCCCGAAGGGGCGGCAGTTGGACGATACGGCCCATAGCGAGATTCGCAAAATTCTGGCTGGCATGCCGCTGCGCCGTGATTTGCTGATTGAATATCTGCATTTGATTCAGGATAAATTCGGCCACCTGTCTGCGGCACATCTGCGGGCCTTGGCCGAGGAAATGAAGCTCTCGCAAGCCGAGATTTTCGAGGTGGCCAGTTTTTATGCCCATTTTGATATTATTCGCGAGGGGGAAACCGCGCCGCCCGCCCTGACGCTTCGCGTTTGCGATTCGCTTTCATGTGAATTGGCAGGGTCTGCTGATTTGTTGCGCGAGCTGGCAACGCGGTATTCTTCAAAAGAGGTGCGGGTTTTGCGCGCGCCCTGCATGGGCCGGTGCGAAACTGCTCCGGTGGTGGCGCTGGGCCATAACCATATTACCAATGCGGATTATAGTGCAATAAACACGGCGGTTAAGGCGGGTAAGGTCCACGGCGATATTGCAGCCTATGAAGAATTTGAAGAATATAGCGATGATGGCGGTTACAAAACCCTGCAATCCCTGCGCGCCGGTGCAAAAACCGTTGATCAGGTGCAGGATGAAATATTACAATCCGGCCTGCGCGGGCTTGGCGGCGCGGGGTTTCCTTCGGGGCGCAAATGGTCGTTTGTGCGTGCTGCCGATGGGCCGCGATATTTGGCAGTAAATGCCGATGAGGGCGAGCCGGGGACATTTAAGGACCGCTATTATCTTGAGCGCGAACCCCATGTTTTCCTTGAAGGAATGCTGATTGCCGCATGGGCGGTTGATGCGCAAACCGCATTTATCTATCTGCGCGATGAATACCCCGAAATCCAAGAAATATTGTTGGCGGAGATCAAAAAGCTGGAAGCGGCAGGCATTGTTGAAACCGGATATATTGATCTGCGCCGTGGTGCTGGCGCGTATATTTGCGGCGAAGAAAGTGCCATGATCGAAAGCATCGAGGGCAAACGCGGCATGCCGCGCCACCGGCCGCCTTATGTGGCGCAGGTGGGTGTTTTTGGCCGGCCGACCTTGGTGCATAATGTCGAAACGCTTTACTGGATCACCAAGGTTTGTCGAGGCGGTCCGGAGATTTTGAATAGCCATGAACGTAACGGGCGCAAGGGTTTGCGGTCTTATTCGGTATCGGGCCGGGTGAAATTTCCGGGCGTGCAATTGCTGCCTGCGGGGTCGACTATTTCGGATATTATCAAGGCATGCGGCGGCATGATGGATGGCCATGAATTCACCGCTTATTCCCCCGGCGGGCCGTCTTCGGGGCTGTTGCCTGCCAGCATGCATGACATTCCGCTGGATTTTGATGTGTTGCAGGAATATGGCAGTTTTATCGGATCAGCCGCCGTTGTGGTGCTGTCGGATCAGGATTCCGTGCGGGATGCTGTCTTGAATATGCTGAGATTTTTCGAGGATGAAAGCTGTGGTCAATGCACCCCTTGTCGTATCGGCTGTGAAAAAGCCGTAAAGCTGATGCAGGTGGATCGCTGGGATCAGGGCTTGCTGACGGAGCTTTGCACCGCCATGATGGATGCCTCGATCTGTGGGTTGGGGCAGGCGGCGCCAAATCCGATTCTGTCACTGATGAAATATTTCCCTGACCAGATTTAAAGTTGCACCTTTCATCTGCCTGCATCCCATATTAAATGGGATGCAACGATCGGAGCCTCTATGTCCTTTTTCAAAAAACTCAAAAACCGTCTGACCAAATCATCGTCAAAAATTGACGATGGGTTGCAAGCGATTGTTGAGGAAAGCCCTGTTGAGGAAACTGCGCCGGAAACTGCGCCGGAATCCAGCCCCAAACCGGGGCTGATTGCCCGTGCGTTGGGCCGCGATGCCGCGCCCAAACGGGTGCTTGACGATGCGATGCTGGAAAGCCTTGAGGAATTGCTGATCTCGGCCGATATGGGGGTTGAAACCGCCCTGAAGGTTGCCGCCAAAATGGCCGAGGGACGGTTTGGCAAACGTCTTGGCAGTGACGAGATCAAACGCCTGCTGGCGGCTGAATGTGCCGCAATTCTGGAACCGGTGGCGCGGCCCTTGCCGATTTATGGCAAAAAGCCGCAGGTGGTTTTGGTGGTCGGGGTTAACGGCTCTGGCAAAACCACCACCATTGGCAAACTGGCCAGCCAGCTTAAGGGTGCCGGAAAATCGGTGGTGATTGCTGCGGGCGACACATTTCGTGCCGCTGCTGTTGAGCAATTACAGGTCTGGGGCGAACGCGCCGGTGTGCCGGTTTTAACTGCGCCCGAAGGGTCCGATCCGGCCTCGCTGGCCTATGAAGCTATGAGTAAAGCCGAGGCAGATGGCGCGGATATATTGCTGATTGATACCGCTGGCCGCTTGCAAAACCGCGCGGATTTGATGGAAGAACTGGCCAAAATCGTGCGGGTTATTCGCAAGAAAGACCCCGAAGCCCCCCATAATACCCTGCTGGTGCTGGATGCCACTACCGGCCAGAATGCCCTTAATCAGGTTGATATTTTTACCAAAATCGCTGACGTTTCGGGTTTGGTGATGACCAAGCTGGACGGCACCGCCAAAGGCGGGGTTCTGGTGGCGCTGGCAGATCGTTTTGGCCTGCCGATCCACGCCATTGGTGTTGGCGAGGCCATTGATGATCTGTCGCCGTTCGACCCACAGGAATTTGCCAATGCCCTTGCAGGCATCGAGGATTGAGCGAGTTTTCACCAGCATTGAAGGCACAGCCACTGGCCAGAGCTGGGCGTTGGGGCTGGCATTGCTGGCAGCCATTAGCCACGCCATCTTTGGCGCGCTGCAAAAAGGCCGGTTTGATCCGTGGCTGACACGCGGCGCGATTGACGGGTCTTATGCGCTGATGGCGGCACCTTTTGCCCTGTTTGTGGTGCCTTGGCCGGAACCCTATATGTGGCCAATTTTTGCCGGAATGCTGGTCATTCATGTGGCTTACAAAGTGTTGCAGGCCATGGCCTATACAAAGGGCGCTTATACGGTGGTTTATCCGGTGGTGCGCGGTACGGGGCCGTTAATAACGGTGCTGGCAGCTGGTGTGGTGTTTGGCGAGGTTTTCGCCCCGATGCAATGGTTCGGGGTTGTGTTGCTGTCGGGCGGAATATTTGGCTTGGCGGCGTTTAACCTGACACGCTCAAAAATTGATCAATCCGATATTCGCGCCGCGATTGGCCTGGCGTTTTTAACCGGCATTTTTGTAGCACTTTATACCACCTATGACGCTTACGGCATTCGCGCCACGGCGGATCCGTTTACCTTTTTGGCGTGGTTTTTTCTGATTGACGGCTTGGTGTTCCCATTTATTGCGGCGCGGCGTTACCAGCGTATGGAATCGCCGCCGCGCCTTGCGCCGCTGTTACGGCGCGGGCTGGTCGGGGGCTTGCTGGCATTTGCCAGTTTCGGGTCGATCATGATGGCCACAAGGCTGGATTCTGTGGGTGAGGCGGCAGTAATGCGCGAGACCTCGACTGTGTTTGCCGCGCTGATTGGCTGGTTGTTTTTGAAAGAAACCGTAGGGCCGGTGCGCGCGGGTTTGATGGCGCTAATTGCACTGGGCGCGGTGGTGGTGGAATTTGGCTAAGGCCGTTTTGAAAAAGCGGTAGCATTATCATGCATTAGTACTTAAATGGAAAACATGGAAAAAAAGCAACAAAACCCGATTGTGAAACTAGTGCTGGAAATGGGGCCGATCATGGTCTTTTTCATAGCCTATAAATTCGCCCCTTATGACGAAACCCTAAGCGATGACGCGCGCCAACTGGCGCAGGTTTTGTTTGCAACAGCCGTGTTTGTGCCCGTCACATTGGCGGCTTTGGCCTATTCCTGGGTCACCGTGCGGCACCTGCCGAAAATGGCGGTGATGACCGCGATAATCGTGGTGGTGTTTGGCGGGCTGACATTATGGTTGCAAGACGCAACATTTATCAAAATGAAACCAACCATTATCTATGCGGCTTTTGGGTTGATCCTCGGGGTGGGCCTGCTGCGCGGGCAATCCTATTTGCGGTATTTAATGGGGGATTTCCTGCCATTACAAGACGAAGGCTGGATGATTTTCACCAAACGCTTTGCGCTGTTTTTTCTGGCTTTGGCGATTGCCAACGAATCGGTCTGGCGCAGTTTTGATACGGACACTTGGGTAACCTTCAAAACCTTCTTTTTGCCAATTGCCACCTTTGTGTTTATCTTTACCCAATCAGGCGTATTTCAAAAATACGCGATTGTCGAAGACGAAGACAGCTGATTATTCAGCTGGTTCTGCCAGCTCCTCAGGTTCTGTTGTGGTCGATGCTTCCAGAATGGCGGGGGCAATGTATTTCTCGAAAACCCTGCCGGTGATTGGCCCGGGGTATCGCAAAATAATTTTGCCATCGCCGTTGATCACAAAGGTTTCCGGCACCGCCGTAACCCCCCATTCAATGGCATTCCGGCCGGTAAAATCTGCGCCGACTTTGATAAATGGATCGTCAAGTTCGGCCAGAAAGCTAAGCGCGTTTGCGGGATCATCTTTGTAATTGATGCCGATAATGGGAATGCCATCGGCTTGCATTTGCATCAAGGTCGGGTGTTCGGTGCGACACGGGCCACACCAGCTTGCCCAGAAATTAACCAGCTTTACCCCGTCAACCAAAAGATCATCACGGGTCGGGGCCGGGTCGCTGCGCAGGTCGGTCAGGTTCATGACCGGCACCGGTCTTCCGGTTAGGGCTGAAGGCAGCTGGTCAGGGTTTTCGCGCATAAGCCCGTAATAGAACATACCGGCCAAGCCAAGAAAAATAAGGGGAGGGGCCATCAAAACCGGGTTGAATTTTGCCATGGTCTATTTGCCTTTGTGCTTTTTTTCTAATTCTGCCAAGGTCGCTTTGCTGGTTTTGGCACGATATAGCGAGATGAGGGTGATCAGCAGAACCAGCCCGAACGAGCTGCCCCATGACCCGAGAACAGAAAATGCGTAACGTCCTAGCTCGGGCATCATGAGACCTCCCTCGCTTGTAAGGCGGTTATTCTGCGCTTGCGGATTTCGGTGCGGGTTCGAATAAGCAGCAATGTCAGGAATAAAAAGAACACGCCGGCCATGACTGTCACCAATGGCAGCCAGAAAACGTCGGAAACATTTTCCTCTTTGTCCAGCGACAAGGATGCGCCCTGGTGGATGCCCTGGCTCCAGATATTTACAGCATAGCGCGACAAGACAGCAAATACCGAACCGATCAGGCACAGGATTGCGGTAAGATCAGCGGCTTTGTCGGGTTCATCAACCGCGCCCCAAAGCGCGATATAGCCGACATAGAAAATAAACATAATCAGAAAAGAGGTCAGCGTCGGGTCCCATTGCCAATAGGTGCCCCAAGTTGTCGACCCCCAAAGCGCGCCGCTGATCAGGGCCGCCAGCGTGAAAAACGCCCCGATAGGCGCAGCAGCCTTGGCCGCCAGCGCGGAAACATGATGGCGGCGGATCAGCCAGATCAACGAGGTGACAAACATCATGAAATAGATATTTACCGCCAGAAAAGCCAGCGGCACATGCACGTAAATAATTTTAACCGAAGCACCCTGTCTGAAATCATCGGGGGTGAAAAAGAACCCCCAGACCAATCCAACAGATAACAACACCACGGTTATGACCGAAACATACGGTAATACCCGACCAGAAAGGCGCATGAAACGCACCGGATTTGCAAATTCCCAAATAGACATTCAAAAACCATATCGGTTGCTGTGAACAGGCGCAATTGCCATTCGGTCACATGTAGTTCAACGGAGCGCGCAAGCGCGCATTATTCTGGACATTGGCCCGATGGCCAATGGGTTGGCGCCTAGCCCAAATGCGAACGCAAAGCAGCAGCAGCGGCGAAGGGCGTCAACGCAAGGGTAAACAGGCTTAGCCCTGCCACCAGCAGCAAAACAGGCATCGGGTCACCACCCTCCGAGGCCAGCGTGGCGGCTTTGGCACCAAAAATAAGCGTGGGAATATAAAGCGGCAAAACCAGCAGTGACAAAAGCAACCCGCCACGGCGCACCCCCACGGTTAACGCGGCACCCGCAGCCCCGATAAAGCTGAGCGCAGGGGTTCCCGCGGCAAGGCTGGCAACCAGCCAGATATAGGATTCCATTGGCAGGCTAAGGGTAATGGCCAAAACCGGCGCGGCAATCACCAGCGGTAATCCGGTGGTTAGCCAATGGGCAAATGCCTTGATGGCAACCAGCATTTCCAGTGGCAGGGGCGACAGCGCCAGAATATCCAGCGTGCCATCCTCGCTATCGGTTTGAAACAGCCGGTCAAGCGATAAAAGACAGGCCAGCAATGCCCCGATCCATAAGGTTCCCGGCGCGATTTTGGCCAGTATTTTCGGGTCTGGCCCAACCCCGAACGGCACCAGAACCACCACAATCAGGAAAAACGCCAGCCCAAGCCCCGCACCACCACCGGAACGCAGCGCAAGGCGAATTTCGCGGATTAACAGCGCCTTCATGTCCAGTCGCCTTTCAGGAACGGGTCGGATTCGGGCAGGGATATACGGGCCTCGTGCGTCATGGTTTCCAGGTGCAATTCGGTTGCATTGTTAAGGCCCAGATCAATATGGGTGGCAATAAGCGCCATGCCACCGGAGGCGCAATGGGCGTCAATCAGCGCGGCAAATTGCGCGGTGGTTTCGGTGTCCAGCGAAACGGTTGGTTCGTCCAGCAGCCACATGGGCCGCGCGGTTACCGCAATGCGCGCCAACCCGAGCCGGCGTTTTTGCCCCGCCGAACAGGTATGGGCAGGGCGGTCTGCTATTTCGGTCAGGCGAAAATCCTGCATGGTTTTTTCAAACGCATTGCTAGCAAATAAATCAGCCCAGAATTGCAGGTTTTCAGCAACCGTTAGTTGGGGTTTGATGGCATCCAGATGGCCGGCAAAGGTTATCTGTTCCTGATATTCATCGCGATCTGCCAGTGCGATCCCGTTTAGCCCAACCTCGCCCGATTGCGGCGGGATCAGCCCGGCCAGCACCCGTAACAAGGTGGATTTGCCCGCGCCATTGGGGCCACGCAGCACCATCGCCTGACCGGATTTGATGCCAAATGACAGGCCTGCAATGATCGGCTGACCACCACGCTGGCAGGAAAGATTTGAAACGGTTAGGCTCATAAACGTGGCATAACGCATCTTTGCCAATGGGGGAAGGGCGCAAATCGACTTGGCGAACCGGCTGTGAAACGCTGAATAAATAAAATACTCGCTAAATAAGCCATTTTGGTATACAATTGCACACCAAGACGTTATGCCCCATTGAAAGCCGCGTTTTTTCGCGGCATCCCTGCCCAAAAAACCGTCCAAAAACCGGAGATAAACCATGACCATCCAAGTTGGCACCGATACCAGCAACACCCGCCGCGACCTGACCGCAGGCGGGCAAACCGTTTCCTATTATTCGATCCCCGCCGCACAAGAAGCCGGCCTAGGCGATTTTTCCCGCCTGCCTGCCGCGCTTAAGGTGGTGTTGGAAAACATGCTGCGTTTCGAGGATGGCAAAACCGTTTCCACCGACGACATCAAGGCTTTTGCCACATGGGCCAGCAATGGCGGCCGCAATCCGCGCGAAATCGCCTATCGCCCTGCGCGCGTTCTGATGCAGGATTTCACCGGCGTTCCGGCAGTGGTTGATCTGGCCGCTATGCGCGACGGTCTGGTGGCGCTGGGCGGTGACCCTGACAAAATCAATCCGCTTAATCCGGTTGATTTGGTAATTGATCATTCTGTGATGATTGACGAATTCGGCACGCCGCGCGCCTTTGCGGTGAATGTAGAGCGCGAATATGAACGCAATATGGAGCGTTATACGTTTTTGAAATGGGGCCAGTCGGCGTTTGATAATTTCCGCGTGGTGCCTCCGGGAACCGGGATTTGCCATCAGGTGAATCTTGAATACCTGTCGCAAACTGTCTGGACCGACAAGGACCAGAACGGTAATGAAATCGCTTACCCCGATACATTGGTCGGCACCGACAGCCACACAACCATGGTCAACGGCCTTGCGGTGCTTGGCTGGGGTGTTGGCGGCATTGAGGCCGAGGCGGCGATGCTGGGCCAGCCTATATCCATGCTGATCCCCGAGGTTGTCGGGTTTAAGCTGACCGGCGAAATGGTTGAGGGCACCACCGCCACCGACCTTGTGCTAAAGGTAGTTGAACAGCTGCGTGCCCATGGCGTGGTTGGCAAATTTGTTGAATTTTATGGCGAGGGTCTGGATAAGCTGCCGCTGGCCGATCGTGCCACCATTGCCAATATGGCGCCTGAATACGGCGCGACCTGTGGCTTTTTCCCGATTGATGATGAAACCCTGCGTTACCTGCGTGTGTCAGGCCGCGAAGAAAGCCGGATTGCGCTGGTTGAAGCCTATGCCAAAGCCAACGGTTTCTGGCGCGATGCGGATTATAACCCGATCTATTCCAGCACCCTTGGCCTTGATATGGGCACCATTGTTCCGGCGATTTCCGGCCCCAAACGCCCGCAAGACTATATCGCGCTGGATGGCTCCACCAAAGCATTTGCATGGGAAATGGAAAACACTTTCAAGCGCCCGCTGGATAAACAAGTGCCGGTGGCTGGCGAGGATTATACCATGTCGTCGGGCAAGGTTGTGATTGCCTCGATCACGAGTTGCACCAACACCTCCAACCCTTATGTGATGATCGGCGCAGGCCTGGTGGCGCGCAAAGCCGCGGCGCTGGGCATGAACCGCAAACCGTGGGTGAAAACCTCGCTTGCGCCCGGGTCTCAGGTGGTTTCGGCCTATCTTGAGGCAGCGGATCTGCAAAAAGACCTTGATGCGATCGGCTTTAATCTGGTTGGTTATGGCTGCACGACCTGTATTGGCAATTCCGGCCCGATCCAGAAAGAACTGTCCGAGGCCATTGCCGAGGGCGATTTGGTCGCCACATCCGTGCTGTCGGGCAACCGTAATTTTGAGGGCCGTATTTCGCCCGATGTGCGCGCCAATTATCTGGCCTCGCCGCCGCTGGTGGTGGCCTATGCCTTGGCGGGGGATATGAATATTGACCTGACCAAAGACCCGCTTGGCCAAGACCGTGATGGCAATGATGTTTACCTGAAAGACATCTGGCCAACCTCGCAAGAAGTTTCGGAACTGGTTGATAAAACCGTCACCCGCGAGGCGTTTCAGTCCAAATATGCAGATGTATTTGCCGGTGATGAAAAATGGCAAGCGGTGGAAACCACCGATAGCCTGACTTATGATTGGCCCGCCGCAAGCACCTATATCCAGAACCCGCCATATTTCCAAAATATGTCAGCCGAGGCCGGCACCATCGAAGATGTCAAAGATGCCAAAATACTGGCAGTGTTGGGCGATATGGTTACCACGGATCACATCTCTCCGGCTGGGTCTTTTGCGGTGGACAGTCCGGCCGGACAATATCTGGTGGATCGTCAGGTTGGTAAACGCGAATTTAATTCATATGGGTCACGGCGCGGCAACCACCAGGTGATGATGCGCGGCACATTTGCTAATATCCGCATCAAAAACGAAATGCTGGACGGGGTTGAAGGCGGTTATACTTTGGGGCCGGACGGTGCGCAGACCTCGATTTATGATGCGGCTATGGCATATAAAGCCGCCGGAACGCCGCTGGTGATTATCGCGGGCGACCAATACGGGGCAGGGTCGTCGCGCGACTGGGCTGCCAAAGGCACGTCATTGCTGGGGGTTTCGGCGGTAATTGCCAAGACGTTTGAACGTATTCACCGTTCAAACCTGGTTGGCATGGGGGTCATTCCGTTTGAATTCACCGGTGATGATGACCGTAAATCCTTGAAACTAACAGGCGAGGAAAGCATTTCGATCACAGACCTTGAGGGCGATTTAAAACCGCTGTCAGAGGTTCCGGCGACCATTACCTATGTTGATGGCACGATAAAAGAGATCACCTTGAAATGCCGGATCGATACCGAAGTAGAGATCGAATATGTCGAAAACGGCGGTGTGCTGCATTATGTTTTGCGCAATCTGGCAAAAAGCTAAAACAACATTGTGACCTAGCGCATCCTGATAGATGTGCTAGGCTGCATATATGAAAGATTTTCCCGATATCCCACCGGTCTGGGCCTTGGCTGCGGCTGTTTCAAGCTGGATTTTAGCTGTGTTTATTCCGGTGTTTCATGTGCAAATTCCGATACTTGTCAGCATTTTGACCATCGGATCAGGCTTTGCCATTGCCGGTTGGTCCGCGATCTGGTTTTTGCGCAAAAAAACCACCATAGAGCCACGCCATGTGCCGACATCGCTTATCGTAGAGGGGCCGTTTCGTATCAACCGAAATCCGATTTACACGGGCATGGCCCTTGTTTTGCTGGGGTTTGCTTTTTGGCTGGGGGCAATTAGCGCCATTGTGCCGGTGCTGATCTTTCCCGTGGTTATCACCCGGCGTTTTATCAAAGACGAAGAGGCCCAGCTTGGTAAGGTTTTTGGCAATGCAGCCGATGAATATTTTGCCAAGTCCCGCCGTTGGTAAACCCGTTGACATATTTCTCGCGAAGGCTTGAAGTGCATGTTATTAACGGCAGGCCTATGGTAAGCAAAACCAGTCTAAGGAATCCCATGCGCCGCTTTGCCATTTTTACCGCTGCTTTTCTAACTATGTTGCCCGCAAGTGCTTTTGCGGATAACCCCGTTGTGGTGGAGCTTTTTACATCACAAGGTTGCCCTAGCTGCCCGCCTGCGGATCAGGTTTTGGCGCAGTTGGCTGACAAAGATTATGTGATCGCGCTGGCTTTGCATGTGGATTATTGGGATTATCTGGGCTGGAAAGATTCTTTTGCCCAACCGGCGTTTTCAGCACGCCAACGGAATTATGCGCGGGCGTGGAATGAACGATCTGTCTATACGCCGCAGATGGTGGTGCAGGGCAACCAGTATATGGTTGGTTCGCGCGGCGACGAGGTCCAGCGCCAGATCATGCAGCATGAAAATGAACCACAAACCGTTATGTTGTCGGTTGCGTTCAGCGAAAATTCGGCGACGGTTTCTATTCAGCCCGCAGATCAGGATGTTGCCGGTTCGGCGGTTTATCTGGTTGGCTATGCCGCTGGTCAGGAAGTCACGATTGAGCGCGGAGAGTTGCGGGGCCAGACCTTGCATTATGTCAATATTGTCAAAAGCTGGGAGACCATCGCCGAATGGGACGGGGCCTCGGCAATTACGTTGCGGGTCCGTGATTTGGGCAATGGACTGTATTATGCGGTCATCGTGCAAGAGACCGGACAAGGCCGTATTCTGGCAGCCGCGCGGCTGGAAGACTAGGTGTTTAGTCCCATCTTGTGGTGGTCTACAAATGTGTGATCATCAGAAGGAAGCACTATGGGACAAGTTTTACACGGTAGCGCCACGCACCATTGCCCGGCAGTGGTTTGCCCTTGCAAACCATGAGAGGGGACGCACGCGATCCGAGCGCTCATACAGCGATCGCAAGCTTCGAACGCGGCGCTGAGCC
>JAKITE010000058.1 GCA_021648225.1 Paracoccaceae bacterium | reverse complement strand
TACCCACCGCGCGCTGCTGTCAGGCCGTATTAACGCCTGCGGCGTATATTTGCGCTTGCCTGATACTTTCGGAGACTTTGCGTCGGGCTTGCTAGATTTCAACACTGGTAGCGGTCGATCAAAAAAACGGCTTGCCGCCAGCGCACTGACAAAACCGTCCTGAACAGACGTAGGCACCAACCGACGCAAAGTCGCCAACCAATACCGCTGTATCCTTCGAAATGCAGCAACCCCAAAACACAACAATTTGATCCGCATTTGAATAAAATGCGGCGCTTCCCCCTGCCCGTCTTCTTTGTTGCAAAAATACTCGCAGGGTGAATTGAGCGCAGCTCAAGAGGGGCGGCAGCCCCTGCTTTTCTAGATCGGTTCCAGATCACCGGCTGCACGTTTGGCATGGAACGCCAACACAAAACTATCCAGTTCCCCCGCAGCAATCGCCCCACGCAAACCCGCCATAAGCTCTTGATAATAATGCAGATTATGCCAAGTCATCAGCATCGAAGATATAATTTCGTTGGCTTTGAAAACGTGGTGCAAATAGGCACGCGAATACCCCGTGCAAGCCGGACAGGAGCATTCCGGGTCAAGCGGCCTCGGGTCATCGCGGTGGCGGGCGTTTTTAATATTGATCGCCCCCATCCGCGTTAATGCCTGCCCGTTGCGCCCCGACCGGCTGGGCAGAACACAATCAAACATATCCACCCCGCGCTGCACTGCCCCGACAATATCGTCGGGTTTTCCAACCCCCATTAAATACCGAGGCTTGTCATCGGGCAATTGCCCCGGCGCATAATCCAGCACGTCGAACATCATCGCCTGCCCCTCGCCCACGGCTAGCCCGCCAATGGCGTAACCATCAAAATCAACTGCCTTCAAGGCCTCGGCGCTCTCCTCGCGCTGGTCCTTGAAAATACTGCCTTGCTGGATGCCAAACAGCGCGTTGGCAGGCCGGTCGCCAAACGCGTCTTTTGATCGCTGCGCCCAACGCATGGAGCGCTGCATGGAATCAATTGATTCCTTTTCCGTGGCCGGAAACGGCGTGCATTCGTCAAAACACATCACAATATCGGATCCAAGCGCGCGCTGGATTTCCATGCTGGTTTCGGGGGAAAGAAAATGTTCGGACCCGTCTATATGGGATTTGAACGTCACGCCATCCTCGGTCAGTTTTCGCAATCCGGTCAGGCTCATCACCTGGAAACCGCCCGAATCTGTCAGGATCGGCCCCGACCAATTCATGAATTTATGCAGGCCGCCCAGCCGCTCCATACGTTCGGCACCCGGGCGCAACATCAGATGATAGGTGTTGCCCAGCAAAATATCCGCCCCCGTGGCTGCAACATTTTCGGGCATCATACCTTTGACAGTGGCCGCCGTGCCGACCGGCATAAAGGCAGGCGTGCGGATCTCGCCCCTTGCTGTATTGACGATTCCTGCGCGGGCCTTGCCATCGCGGTGGTGGATTTTATACCCGAACATTTTTGTCATCTTTACCCCTAGACGTGAGGAATGCTATTTCCTATATAAACAGTCAGGTATACCAAGAGGCTTAACATGAATGTTTCAACCGACCCTATGCTTGAGGGCGCCCCGCTTATCAAGCCCTCAAGCACCGATCATCCGCTTTATGAAGCCGCTGTCGAGGCTTGCCGATCTGTGCATGACCCTGAAATTCCGGTAAATATTTACGACCTTGGCCTGATTTATACAATCGAGATTTCCGAGGATAGCAAAATCGAAATCGCCATGTCGCTAACCGCGCCGGGCTGTCCTGTAGCAGGCGAAATGCCGGGCTGGGTTGCCGATGCGGTTTCAGCGGTGCCCGGGGTGCAATCGGTCAATGTCGAACTGGTCTGGGAACCCCAATGGGGCATGGACATGATGTCTGACGAGGCCCGTCTGGAACTGGGGTTCATGTAATGTTTGCCATTCCGGGAAAACCAGCCGTCACCATGACCCCGAAAGCTGCCGGGCAGATTGTTAAATTGATGTCCAAGGATGGTTCCAAAGGCTTGCGGATCGGCATTAAAAAGGGCGGCTGTGCGGGCATGGAATATACCATGGATTATGTTACAGAAATTGACCCGATGGACGAGGTAATCGAACAAGACGGCGCGCGGGTGATGATTGCCCCCATGGCGCAAATGTTTTTGTTTGGCACCCAGATTGATTATACCACATCCCTGCTGGAATCCGGTTTTGCATTTCGCAACCCCAATGTGACCGAAGAATGCGGCTGCGGCGAATCGATTAAATTCGAGGGCATGTAAGCGGCGCGACGCCGCATGGCTTTGGGTTTGATATCAGGCTAAATATAGCCAAATTTCAATCGGGAGAACATCATGACCACACGTCGCAAACTGGCCGCTGGCAATTGGAAAATGAACGGAATGCAATCGGCTTTGACCGAGATTTCCACCCTGAATGCCGAATTCCCCAACCCCGATTGTGATGTAATTATCTGCCCGCCTGCCACGGCAATTACCGCAATGGCAGCGCTGAACGGCACGGTCAAAGTTGGCGGACAGGATTGCCACGCCAATGCCAGCGGTGCCCATACCGGCGATATTTCAGCCGAAATTCTGGCAGATGCAGGCGCAACCGCAGTGATTGTCGGCCATTCGGAACGCCGCGCTGATCATGGCGAAAACGACCAGACCGTGCAAGCCAAAGCATTGGCCGCATGGCGGGCTGGGCTACTGGCAATAATCTGTGTGGGCGAAACTGAATCCGAGCGCAAATCCGGCGATGCATTAAAAGTTGTTGGTGGGCAGTTGGCAGGGTCTATCCCCGATGGCGCAACCGGCAAGAATACCGTGATTGCCTATGAACCTGTCTGGGCGATTGGCACGGGGCTGGTGCCGACACTGGATGATATTGCCGAGATGCATGATTTTATGCGCGCGGAGCTGACCGCCAGATTTGGCGTTGAAACTGCTGAATCTGTGCGGTTTTTATATGGCGGGTCGGTTAAGCCGGGCAATGCTGCCGAAATATTTGCTGTGTCAAATGTTGACGGGGCTTTGGTTGGGGGCGCGTCGCTTAAGGCTGCTGATTTTGGTGGCATAATAACAGCGGCCTCTGACGGGTAAAAAAGGGGGCGTTGCCCCCCGTTCGATGCACGAACGCCCCCCAGGATATTTTTACGAAATAGAAAATCAGCCGACCTGTTTGATCTCCAGTTCCGGTGCGATGCCGTAATGGTTGGCAAGGCGTTGCAGGGCAATACGCAGCACAACTTTGCCCGAGCGCGCCGACCAGCCAAGACGTTTTTCGGCTTTTTCCAGCCCGTCCAGATAACAACAGACTTTCAGGGCAATATCCTCCAACCCCGGGCCAAGCGCCTTGAGCGCGCTTGAAACGCGGTCTCGCGCTGCGGTTGGCCCTTCGGCAGAGGCGTTGGTGTTAAAACTGCCACGCGATCCGCTGGTTAGAAAACTGTCCCAGTTTTGCGTGACCCGCTGGCCCATTTGCGCCAGCTCAAAATCCTCGCGCAGGCGTTCGCCGGCTTCGACCAGATCACGGGACAGGAATGCTTCGCCGTTTTGGCCACGCCTGCGCCCCAATTGGGTTAGCGGGCTTTCGGCCAGATTAAAGCGGATATGCTGAACCTCGCCATTTGAATCGGCCAGTTTTCGCAGCTCGTAAATCCGGTGTTGGTCCTGAAAAGCTGAATCGCTTGCCAAGCCTGCTTCGCCATCTTCAACCAGCATCCGTTTCAGGGCAGCGCGGCCAATCGTGGTGATTTTATAGCGGCCCACCGTGCCAATCTGAGTGCCGGAAATCCATTCTTGCAAGGCAATACGATCGGCAAATTCACGATCGGTCGAGGCGATTTTTTTAGGGGTTTGGGCGCCGGTGTTTTTGAACACAACCGCTTTATCAAGGTTATTGGCAACCAAAAGATATGTGCCGTTTTCACAAAGGCGGCGTAAAATACGTTTGGCCTCAACACGGGTGCGGTTTTCGGATTTGGTGGTTTTCATAGGGTCAGGCTCCGGGTTGGATTTGGTTAGAAATTCCCGTTCCACACTTTCCAACGCGGTATCGACCAAAGGGTCGTCGCGCAGGGCCTCCAGTTTTCGCACCTGGCGCAAAACCGTAGAGGCATGGCAGCCCTTTTGCCGCGCAATCTGGCGGATAGGAATGCCCAAAGAAGTGTGGTTCAGATAAGTAATCGCGATTTCTGGAACCCAGTCTGGCAACGCGGCCTCAATCGGGCCAATATTGCTGGTGGGGCCAAGCTGAGAGGGGAGCGTTTTGGTCACGTGTCTTCCTTTTGTGTAAAATTTTAGTAAAATTAGTGTTAAAGTTGTTTCGATAACATTCCATTAAGTCGCGGTGAGGATGAGTATATTTACCAAATGTTATCAATTACCTAGGCCAGCGCGCGCCGGTTTTGCGGTTCGCGCAACTACCTTAGGTTGTGGTGTAATTTAGGGCTTCACACTAAAGGAGCCAAAAATGACTATAAAACCCACCCTGTTGGCAGGGTTGCGTCGCCCCGGAATTCTGATCGAATCAGCGCGGATCGGCGTTAAGCATTATCAACGGGAAAAAGCCCTTAACCGTTTGTTCAAAACCAACCGGCCAAACGCCAAAACCGCGCTGGTTTCAGCCTTGAAGGCACGAGAGCAAGACATAGAAAACCTGCGCCAGCTAGGCGATGGCACTTATCGCGCGCAGCATCATGTGCAGGTCATGACCGCCTTGATCGCCGAGGCGCGGCGTTGATCAGGTGAAGCTATCGGGTTCGGCAGCTTTGCGGGTCTGGATATATGCGCGCAGGGCCTCGTCAATGCCGGGGTCCATGGCCGGTTTCTGATAATCCCCCAGCATCTTTTTGACCTTAATTCCGGCAAGGGTTGCCGTATCGCGCGCGCCTTCTTCGGACCATTGTTCAAACGGTTTGTAATCCAGCACATCGCTGCGCCAGAAGGCATCTTTGAAATTATCTTGCGTGTGCTGGCAGCCCAGATAATGCCCGCCGGGCTGCACCTCGCGGATCGCATCCAGCGCTTGGCCGTTTTCAGAAACATCCACGCCCTTGGCAATGCTGTGCAAGGCGCCAAGCTGGTCGGCATCCATCACGAATTTTTCAAAACTGCTAACCAGCCCGCCTTCAAGCCAGCCACAGGCATGCAGCATAAAATTCACGCCGCCAAGCAGGGCCGCGTTCAGGGTGTTGGCTGTTTCATAGGCCGCTTGTGCGTCGGGCAATTTGGCCCCGCACAGCCCGCCACCAGAGCGAAACGGCAGGTTCAGGCGGCGCGCCAACTGCCCTGCCCCATACAGAATTTTGGACGCCTCGGGGGTGCCAAAGGTCGGCGCGCCGGAATTCATATCAATCGAGGTCACAAAGGCGCCAAAAATTACCGGCGCGCCTTTGCGAACCAGTTGCGAATAGGCAATGCCGGCCAGCACTTCGGCCAGCAGTTGCGTCAGGGTTCCGGCCACCGAAACCGGTGCCATGGCCCCGCCGACGATAAAGGGCGAAATGATGCAGGCTTGATTTGCGCGCGCGTAAACATCCAGCGCACCAACCATGATCGGATCAAAGGTCAGCGGTGAATTGATATTGATTAACGAGGTCATCACCGCATGATTATCAACAAAATCACTGCCAAACAGGATCTTGGCCATATCAACCGAATCTTGCGCCCGTTCCGGCGCGGTCACCGACCCCATAAACGGATTGTCCGACAGGCTCATATGCGCATAAAGCATATCCAGATGGCGTTTATTTACCGCCACATCGGTGGGTTCGCATACCGTGCCACCGGAATGGTGCAGGTATTTTGACATATAGCCGAGTTTCACAAATTTGTTAAAATCATCCATGGTGCCATAGCGCCGCCCGCCATCCTGATCGCGCACAAAAGGCGGGCCATAAACCGGTGCCAGCACCAGAGATTTACCACCAATTTCAACATTGCGCTGCGGGTTGCGGGCGTGTTGGGTGAAACGGCTCGGGGCTGTTGCACATAATTTACGCGCCAACCCACGCGGGATACGCACCCGATTGCCGTCAATTTCTGCGCCAGCTTTGCGCCATAATTCAATCGCATCGGGGCAATCGACAAAATCAACGCCGATCTCTTCCAGAACCGTCTCGGCGTTATATTCAATCAGCTCCACTGCCTCGGCGTCTAGAATTTCAAAATTCGGAATACGCCGCGTGATGAATTTTTCAAACTCCAGCTTTACCGCGCTGCGTTCAGCGCGCCGCGCCGCGCCGCCACCACGGCTACGACGTTTTTTACGGGGTGTTTCTAGGCTAGGCACAAACTCGGGCATTTGATGCTCCTGTTCGGATAAGATTGGGGGGAATATTGCCGAGCCACCAGGATATAACCGCAATTTCACGTCCGATTTTATGCCACCAGCGACATGAAGCTGGCTTTCAACGATTGCTGCGTAATTACGATAATGATATCTGTGCTTATCTTGCCGTGAACATTTTTTAATATAACTCCCAAAATAATCTTGTAAATTTTAGTTAACAAATCTAAAATTCACCAGTAAGCACCCGACTTAATTGCTTGGTATAGTTTTTTTATTGTTTTTTATTGTGGAGCTATTAAATGAAACGCCTGTTTTACACAGCAATACTTGCTTTTGCTACCATATTTTCAGCCACTTTCACCTTTCAGTCTACGCCGCTGCACGCCGAATCAACCCCCGAAAATGCATTGGAACAGGCCTTGCTTGCCATTGATTTTGCAGGGCGACAACGCATGTTTGCGCAACGCATGGCCGGGCTTTCCTGTCTGGTTCATATGGATATCGAAGCAGAAGCTAACAGCGCCGAGGCTGTCGGAATACGTGACCGGTTTGCGCTGACGCTGGTTGATTTGCGCATGGGAAATGCCGATATCGGGCTAAGCCGTGAAATCAATCCCAAAGTGCTGGAATCCATCAATACTGCCGCTGAACCCTTTGAGCAGATTTCCGAATTACTGTCGGTGCTTGAAAGCCAGAATTTTATGAGCGTCCAGCGGTTACAGGCCATTTCTGTGCTTACAAATTCGGTTTTCACCACATCTGATCAGCTTACCAGCCAAATACAGGCCGCGCGCAACCAGGCATTGCAAGACCTGCCTTTGATAACAGCCATGATCATCAATATTTCCGGGCGCCAACGCATGCTGGCGGAAAAAGCCTTCAAGGAATTATGTCTAATACAGGCCGGCGTGGATATTGATATTAACCTGGAAAACCTGGCTGCAACCATTACTATTTTTGATAATACCATGACGGCGCTTATCAACGGCATGCCCGGCCTGATTCCGGCGCCACCCAACGAGGAAATCAAATCAAAACTGCTGGAAGTTCAAGCCATCTGGCTGCCAGCCAAAGACCTGCTGGATCAGGCCATAGACGGTGAAAAAATTGAAACAACCGAGCTGCATTTTCTATCCGGAGAGCTGGAAACCGTCAGGATTTTGATGAACCAGGCTGTAAAGCTTTATGAAGAAGCCGCCGAAGACTAACGGGACCAACACCAATAATAGGCACCAAGGGCTTGTGCTTAAACGCACATGGCCCTAATTATCCCCGATGACAGATACATCCCATGACCGCCTGCTGATTATTGATTTCGGCTCTCAAGTAACGCAACTGATTGCGCGCCGCCTGCGCGAGAGCAATATTTATTGCGAGATCCATCCCTATAACAAGGTTGATGCCGCGTTCATTCGTGATTTTACGCCGCGCGCGGTTATTCTTTCGGGCGGGCCGGCCTCGGTGTTGCATGAAAACAGCCCGCGTGCGCCGCAAGAATTGTTTGACATGGGCCTGCCGATACTGGGCATTTGTTATGGCCAGCAGGTGATGATGGAACAGCTGGGCGGCAAGGTTGATAGCGGCGATGGCACTGCCGAATTTGGCCGCGCATATGTTTCGCCAAAGGCAGATATGCCATTGCTAAAGGGCTGGTTTAAGGGTGGCGACGAACAAGTCTGGATGTCGCATGGCGACCATGTTTCCAAACTGGCCGACGGGTTTAAGGTTTACGGCACCTCGCCCAATGCGCCATTTGCCATCACCGCCGATTTGAAACGCAATTTCTTTGCGGTGCAATTCCACCCCGAGGTCCACCACACCCCGAACGGCGCGTTGTTTTACAAAAACTTCACCGATCTGGCCGGTTTTACCGGCGATTGGACCATGGGCGCCTATCGCGAGGACGCAATTGCCAAAATTCGTGAACAGGTTGGCAGTGAAAAAGTTATTTGCGGGCTTTCGGGCGGTGTTGACAGCTCGGTCGCGGCGGTGCTGATTCATGAGGCCATCGGCGATCAACTGACCTGTGTATTTGTCGATACCGGCCTGATGCGCATGGGCGAATCCGACGAAGTGCTAAAAATGTTTCGCGGTAATTACAACATTCCGCTGATCCATGCTGACGAATCGGAATTGTTTCTGGGCGCGCTGGATGGCCAGTCGGACCCCGAAACCAAACGTAAAATCATTGGCAAGCTGTTCATTGATGTGTTTGAAAAACATGCCAAATCTGTGGGTGGGGCAAAATTTCTGGCCCAAGGCACGCTATACCCCGATGTGATCGAAAGCGTCAGCTTTTCCGGCGGGCCAAGTGTTACCATCAAATCGCATCATAATGTGGGCGGCTTGCCCGAACGTATGGATATGGCGCTGGTTGAACCCTTGCGCGAATTGTTCAAAGACGAGGTCCGCGATCTGGGCCGCGAACTGGGCCTGCCCGACAGTTTTGTTGGCCGCCACCCGTTTCCCGGGCCGGGCCTGGCCATTCGTTGCCCCGGTGAAATCACCCGACCAAAAATTGAAATTCTGCGCAAGGCTGATGCGGTTTATATGGACCAAATCCGCAAACACGGGCTGTATGATGACATCTGGCAAGCCTTTGTGGCCATTTTGCCGGTGCGCACCGTGGGCGTGATGGGCGATAGCCGCACCTATGATTTTGCCTGTGCCTTGCGCGCGGTCACAAGCGTGGACGGCATGACAGCCGATTATTATCCGTTCACCCATGAATTTCTGGGCGAGACAGCGACCCGCATTATTAACGAGGTCGAGGGCATTAACCGTGTGACCTATGATATTACCTCAAAACCACCCGGAACCATTGAGTGGGAATAGCTGGACAGTTCCGACAGGCCTGCCTAATCTGAACAAAAGGGGGCAGATATGGCCAAAGTATTTCTCGATGGATTATTGGTGGCAACCACCGCCGCTGATCGCGCAGTAATTGATCTTTATTTAGAAGAGCATATCGCGCTAACCCGTGCTGAGCCCGGTTGTTTGAAATTCGAAGTCTATGAAGACCCCAAAAAACGCAATACCTTTATTGTGTCCGAGGTTTTTGATTCAGAATCCTCGTTTGACGCCCATCAGGAACGGGCAAAAAATAGCGAATGGGGCAAGGTTTCGGAAAAGCTGGAACGAAAATTCACCAAGCGCGTTGAATGACCCCTGAAATGCAGCCGCTAAAGGCGCTTTACTGGATGACCGGCGCGGTGGTTTCCTTTGTGGCCATGGCCGTGGCAGGGCGTGAAATTTCAGCGGAGCTGAACACATTTGAGCTGATGTTATATCGGTCCATCATCGGGTTTATCGTTGTTTTACTGTTGCTAAGCCGTTCAAAACACGGGTTTTCTCAGGTTAGAACCAAGCGGTTTGGCCAACACCTGACCCGCAATGTCTTGCATTTCACCGCCCAGAATATGTGGTTTTACGGCATTGCCGTGATTCCCTTGTCTCAGCTAGTAGCACTGGAATTCACCAACCCGATCTGGGTGGTTTTATTTGCGCCACTTATGCTGGGCGAAAAGCTGACCCGTAAAAAACTGTTTGTTGCCTTGCTTGGCTTTATTGGCGTTTTGATTGTTGCCCAACCGGGTGTGCAGCCAATTAGCTGGGGCCATGCCGCGGGGCTTGGCGCGGCGCTTGGGTTTGCGCTTAACAACATGATGACCAGCAAAATCATGCGGGTGGACAGGGTGTTGACTGTGCTGTTCTGGATGACCTTGATGCAGCTGGTTTTTGCGTTTTTTCTATCGCTTCCCGGCGGCATTCCGGTGCCCACCAGCCAAATCGCGCCTTGGTTGGTTGTGGTTGGCATTTGCGGGCTGACCGCCCATTATTGCCTGACCATGGCCCTTTCGCTGGCACCTGCCAGCATTGTTGCGCCGATGGATTTTATCCGCTTGCCAATTATCGCTGTGGTGGGGATGGTGTTATATTCCGAACCATTACTGATGCCGGTATTCATTGGCGGAGGTTTAATAATCGCCGCCAATCTGTTGAATTTACGCGATAAAGCTAAGCCAAAGCAGCCTTGACCGCAGCACCTACTTTGCCAAAATCCATCTGGCCGGTATAGTTTGATTTCAGCTCTGCCATGATTTTACCCATATCGCGAATCGAACTGGCACCGGTTTTTTCAACCGCAGCTTTAATCGCCGCTTCGACTTCTTGATCGGAAAGCTGCTTGGGCAGAAATTCCTCGATCACCTTGATTTCGCTACGCTCGCCCTCGGCCAGCTCCAACCGACCGGCTTCTTCATAGGTTTTGGCGCTGTCGATCCTTTGTTTGATCATTTTGGCCAGAATGCCCAGAATATCGGCATCGGTAACCCCTTCGGTGTTTTCTTCGCTGCGCGCGGCAATATCGCGGTCTTTTATAGCGGCGTTTATCAGCCGCAAAGTTGAAAGACGTTTGGCCTCGCGGGCTTTCATTGCTTGTTTTTGCGCATCGCTAAGACGTTTGCGGATCATTTTCTCACCAGAATTATCGCCGAGTTAACAGCAGAACGCCGAATATATCGGTTTAATCTATTTTTAACAACCACTCACAGCAATCTCAACCCATTGATAACACTGCAAATTTACTTTTTCTTCACCCTTGACCTTGGCGTGAGTTCCCCGTAATTTCCGGCAAATTCCGCAAAGGATACTCCCATGTCGCTAACTTTTCCATCCGAACAGGCGCTTGCCTCCGCGCCTGATTCCCATGCCAAACCAACCGCCTGTATCGCCTTGGCGGATGGCACGATTTATTACGGCAAAGGCTTTGGTGCCACAGGCATCGCGGTGGCCGAATTATGCTTTAATACCGCCATGACCGGCTATCAGGAAATCATGACAGACCCGTCTTATGCGGGCCAGATTGTTACCTTTACCTTCCCCCATATCGGCAATACCGGCACCACCCCCGAAGACGACGAAACCCAAGCACCAATCGCCGCCGGAATGGTGGTGAAATGGGACCCGACCGCGCCGTCAAACTGGCGTTCGGTGCAAAACTTGGCTGCTTGGCTGCAACAGCATAACCGCATCGGTATTGGCGGCGTAGACACCCGTCGCCTGACCCGCGCAATCCGCATGCAAGGCGCGCCGCATGTGGCCATTCAACACGCTGCTGACGGGGTTTTTGACATTGATTTATTGGAAAAAGCCCGTGGTTTCAACGGCATAGAGGGCATGGATCTTGCCAAAGAAGTCACTTGTGATGCCGCGTATCGCTGGGATGAAATGCGCTGGGCATGGCCGGATGGCCATAGTAAACAGGCCAAAGACGGCTACCGCGTGGTGGCCATTGATTACGGTGCAAAACGCAATATTCTGCGCTGTCTGGCCAGTGCTGGCTGTTCGGTTACGGTGTTGCCCGCCACCGCCACCGCTGACGAGATTTTGGCCCTGAAACCCCAAGGGTTATTCCTGTCAAACGGTCCCGGAGACCCGGCCGCCACCGGCGAATATGCGGTGCCGATGATACAGGAAATTCTGGAGCGTTCCGACATGCCGGTATTTGGCATTTGTCTGGGCCACCAGATGCTGGCTTTGGCATTGGGCGCAAAAACCCTGAAGATGAATCACGGCCATCATGGTGCCAACCATCCGGTTAAGGAGATCGCGACCGGCAAGGTTGAAATCACCTCGATGAACCACGGATTCGCGGTTGATTCGCAATCTTTGCCTGACGGTGTGGTCGAAACCCATATCAGCCTGTTTGATGGCTCCAATTGCGGGATTCGCATGGTTGACCGGCCGGTTTTTTCGGTGCAACACCACCCCGAAGCCAGCCCCGGCCCCCAAGACAGCTTTTACCTTTTTGAGCGATTTGTTGACGCAATCGCAACACGTTAACCAATATTTATCGAATATTTAAGGTTTTGGCCACAAGGTTCACCTAAGTATTAAATGGTGAATTGGTGGCGAGTCCTAAAATCGAGTTTCTGGCACGGCGAATCCCCAAATTGGGGTCGATTTTGCTGGCGCGCGGAAATATCAGCAAAATTGATCTGAACAATGCTTTGAAAATGCAAAGCAACCGTGATGCGTTGCTGGGCGAAATCATTGTCTCGCATCAAATGGCAAAACAGGCTGATATTGAAAATGCTGTGGATATTCAATTTGACGGTATCACGCTTGATATTTCCACGGCCCCTGCTGACCCGGATTTGCTGGATGGATTAGACCCGATAAAATGTCTGGAAATTGAAATAATTCCGTGGCGCAGGATCAATAATCAGGTTGTTATCGCGGCGGCCAATCCCCATGATCCGCAGGTCCTTCAATTTGCCGAAAACCGCTGGCCCGGGCAGGCCAAAATTGTGCGCGCCAAACCAGCAGCAATCAGGGCCGGTATCGAGGTTGGGTTTCGCCAAGAGCTAACAAAAAACGCACACAACCTTTGCCCTGAAAAATACAGTTGTCGTGAAATTGGCCAAAAGCTGAACGGGGTTTTGGGCCTGCTGGTTGTTCTTTCTATCGCAGCGCTGGTTTTTCTGTTTCCCTCAAAAATATTTCTGGGGCTGCTTCTTTGGGCATTGCTGGCCAATTTTGCCACAACGGTTTTACGGGCCACCGCGCTGGGGTTGTTTTTGTTTGGCCGTGATCGAATCATTGTCAAAAGCAATACTACACCTTTGCTTTCGGATTTTCGCAAACGCCCCAAAATCACGGTGCTGGTGCCGCTTTTTCATGAAAACCGGGTGCTGGATGCTCTGCTGAGCGCGCTTGAAAAACTGACTTATCCCAAAGAATTACTAGATATAAAGATATTGCTTGAGGAAAAAGACGAAATTACCGCCGCCGCCCTGGCCACGCGGATTTTGCCCCGCTGGATCGAGGTTATTACCGTTCCGGCCGATACATTACAAACCAAACCAAGGGCGATGAATTACGCCCTGCCGTTTTGCAAAGGCGAGATTATCGGCATTTATGACGCCGAAGATCGGCCCGACCCGGACCAGATTGACAAGGTGGTCAGCCACCTGATGGCAGCCCCCAATTCGGTTGGTTCGGTGCAATGTTACCTCGATTTTTACAACACCAAACGCAACTGGATGTCGCGCTGCTTTACCATTGAATATGCGGTGTGGTTTCGGGTGATCATGCGCGGGCTGCAACGCATGGGCGCGCCTTTGCCGCTGGGGGGAACCTCGGTTTTTGTGCGGCGCAATGTGTTGCAGCAGGTCGGCGCGTGGGACGCCCATAATGTGACCGAAGACGCCGATTTGGGCATGCGTATGGCGCGGTTTGGTTATCGTTGCGAAATTGTCGATTCAACCACTTGGGAAGAGGCCAACAGCCGCCCTGTTGCATGGGTCAAGCAGCGTTCCCGTTGGTTAAAGGGCTTTGCCATGACATGGGCCACCCATATGCGTAACCCGTTATTATTGTTAAAAGAATTGGGTCCTATTGGGTTTTTCGGCTTTCAGGTGATTTTTCTGGGAACCCTGACATCGTTTTTATCCGCGCCGCTTTTCTGGGTAATATGGACAGGGTTTCTGGGTGTGGAATGGGCGTTTTTTGACCAGTTTTCCGACGGGTTCTGGGTGTTTGCATTTGGGCTGTTGATTCTGGGTGAGGCGGTGATGATACTAATCGCCATGACCGCGGTTTTGCTTAAGAAACGCCCTGCTTTGCTGCCGATAATATTCACCCTGTTCCTGTATTGGCCGCTTGGCACTTTTGCCGCCTATAAAGCAATATTCGAGCTGTTTTTCGCACCGTTTTACTGGGATAAAACCGACCACGGGCTGGATTAGGTGCTAAACGAAACCGAGCCGAACCTGCCCATATCCAGCGTCATTTGCCGCCCTGCCCCGACCGCATAAAGCGGGCAATGGGCACCCAGCAAAAGCAGTGATCCAGCCGGCATAACCTGCCCTCGCCCCGTGAAATGTCTGGCCAGAAAAGCCAGTGCTTCCAGCGGGTTTTGCGGGGCTATTCCTGTGCCTTCAATCACGGTTTCACCGGAATCTTTGCAATTTGTATGCAGGCTCGAAAAATCGAATTCCTGCGGCGGCAAGCCCGGCCCGCCAACCACAATTCCGGCATTAAAAACATTATGGGCAATGATGCTGGGCACATGGGCCAGCCCGTCAATACTGCGACGATCAAGGATTTCAAAGGCCGGAAAAAAGCGTTCTACCTTTTGCGACAACGCCTGCACAGACAGATCATCGCCGGGGTTAATATCGGCGGATAATACAGCGGCAATTTCCGGTTCGATCATCAGGTTAACATAGGATTCCGCATCAAGCCGGATACCATTATCATAAACCTGACCTGCAAAAACCCGCCCCATTCCCGGATGGGAGAGGCCCATTTTTGCCATTAAGGCATTGCTGTTAAAGGCAATTTTATAGCCAGCAAACCCGCCAAGCCCCTTGGCCAATTCCGCCACGACAGCATCCTGAACCTCAAACGCGGTTGCCATATCGGGGATAGTATCGCGGCAATCACCAATCAGATCACGGGATCGCAGCGTTGCCAGAATAGCATCAACCGACATTTTCAAACCTCGCCTGCGTCTTGTTTCAGGCGGGTTTCATAGGCCATGGAAATATGGTTTTTCAGGGCATCATTGGCGGCGTCGCCATCCCGGCTGGCAATGGCATTTACCAAGGCTTCGTGTTCGTCCAGCGCGGCACTGCCCCTGCCCTCGACCGCCAATGAGGTTGTGGTCAACAAGGCCATGGTCCGATGCACCATTTCCAGCTGTTGAATAAGAAACCGGTTATGGCTGGCCAGATGGATTTGTCGGTGAAACCGCCGATTGGCTTTTGAAAGCTGCTGCGGGTCATTGACCAGCTTGCGATCCATCACCAGCATATTTTGCAAAATGCGAATTTCCTCGGGTGCGGCATGTTGGGCGGCCAGCCTTGCGGCGAGGCCTTCAAGTTCGGCCCGCACCACATATAATTCGCCCAATTGGTCATGATCCAGCGCCGCCACAACCATGGAACGCCCGTCGCGCACCAGCACCGATTGGGTTTCAAGGCGTTGCAATGCCTCGCGCACCGGCGTGCGGGAAACCCCGAAACGTTCGGCCAGTTCAGATTCCACCAGCCTGTCACCGGGCAGATAGATGCCGGTGTCGATGGCATCCAGCACCAGCGCATATGCGTCTTTTGTTTGGCCTGCCCGCTCCATTATTTTCCCTTAATTTATGTTGTTGCCGAAGTTAACACCAGCCTATATCAGTTTCGCAATGGCTTATACTGAATTTTCCCATATTACCGACTGGGTTTTTGACCTGGACCACACGCTTTATCCGGCGTCCAGCACCCTGTTTTTGCAGCTTGAGGCAAAAATGGAGGCGTTTTTAATCCGTGAATTGGCGGTTGATTTACCACAGGCCAAAAAACTGCGTGCTGAATACTGGCGTGAACATGGCACTACTTTGGCAGGCATGATGCACCATCACGGCACCGATCCGGTGACCTATCTGGACGAGGTGCAAGACATTGATTTCAGTTGTTTATTGCCCGACCCTGCCTTGGCCACAGCCATTCAAAATCTGCCGGGGCGTAAAATTATTTACACCAACGGATCATCCGGCTATGCCAAAAACGCGGTTGATGCGCTGGGCCTGACGGGGGTGTTTGACGGGCTATATGGCATTGATCACGCCGGATATATTTCAAAACCCCATAAAATCGCGTTTGAACGGGTATTTGGCAGTGTGAATCTGGACCATAAAAACGCGGTTATGTTTGAGGATGACCCGCGCAATCTGGCTGTGCCCCATAATATGGGCCTGAAAACCGTG
>JAKITE010000057.1 GCA_021648225.1 Paracoccaceae bacterium | reverse complement strand
CACCTTTGGCGTTGAGCGCGGTTAGCAATTCTTCGGATTGGGCGGGCCAGATAAACGATATTAACGTCTGGCCCGATGAGAAACGTTTTAGCTCCACCGGTTCGGGCGCGCGCACCTTGATGATGATATCGGATGCTTTCCAAAGCGCGGCACCGGTTTTGGCAACGCTTACGCCTGCGTCTTTGTAATCCTTGTCGGAAATACCCGCGCCGAGTCCGGCACCGGTTTCAACCACGCATTCATAGCCCAGCTTTTGCAGTAATATTGCCGATGCGGGAGTTAACGCGACGCGCTGCTCCCCTGCAAAAATTTCTTTTGGCGCACCAATTTTCATCCTAAACCTCCAGCAATTCGGGCAGCATTTCGGGCAATGCCCGAGTCATACTTTCAGCTTTAGCGATAAATTGCCGGATTGGGAAGTTTGCAAGCGGCAACAAATGCAAAAAACTGCAAGTTTGAGGGTAATATAATGTCGCAGTGGCTCGATCTAGCTGCAAATGGTCAGAATTTCATGCAACGGTTTTTTAATTTTAGCCACTTCGGGCACGGTTGCAGATTTGGCCGGATGGCCCACTGCAATAATCATGGTCGGCTTTTCGGATTTTGGCCGACCCAGCATTTCATTAAGAAATTCCATCGGGTTAGGCATGTGAATCAGGGCGGTTAACCCCGCATGATGCAGCGCTGCCAGTAAAAATCCGGTGGCGATGCCTACGGATTCGGGTACATTATAGTTTTTGAATTTCTCGCCGTCTTCATATTGGCCATAGCGCTGGGCAAATACCACAATCAGCCATGGCGCAATTTCCAGATGCGGCTTTTTTTCATCGGTGCCGATCGGTTCGATGGCCTTTAGCCATTCATCACCAGCGCCCCCTGCATAAAATTTGCGCCCTTCTGCCTCGGAGGCTTCGCGAATGCGGCGTTTATATTCAGGGTTGGCAATGGCCACAAAATGCCAAGGCTGGTGATTGGCCCCGCTAGGCGCAGTGCCAGCGGTTTTCACACAGTTTTCAATGATATTACGCGGAATCGGGCGGTCTGAAAAATTCCGCACCGAATGGCGATGTTGCATGAATTCGATATAATCCAGCGCAGCCATTTGCATTTCTGCGTCAGTCATATCATGGAAAAAGGGCAATGAAATGCCCTGGTATTTGATGTTTTTGCGGGTAAACATTGGCGGCCTCCTGCAAGGTGGATATACCCCGGCATCTAACCGGGGTTAGGTGTTATAGGCAAGCCTCAAACAACGCTTTGGTGTTTTTAGAGGTCATGGCCACGGGATTGCCGCCCACGCTCGGGTCTTGCAATGCCATGGCGGTCAGATCATCCAGCCGGTCACGGCCCACCCCCATTTCGGTCAGGTTTTTGGGCATATTCAGGCTCTCGTTAAGCTCAACCACATAGGCGCGAAACCCCTCGAACCCGCCCGACAGGCCAAGATAGCCGTTCAGGGCATCCATGCGCGGTTCGATATAGGAACGGTTGAAATCCAGCACCGGCGGAATCACCACCGCGTTGGTAGTGCCGTGGTGGGTATTGTAAACCGCGCCAATCGGGTGGCTTAGGGCATGCACCGCCCCGAGGCCTTTTTGAAACGCGGTTGCACCCATGGCCGCGGCTGATAGCAGATGCGCGCGAGCCTCGATATCACTGCCATCCTTGTAAGCGCGGGGCAGGTATTCCTTGACCAAACGCATGCCCTCGACCGCGATGCCTTGTGACATCGGGTGATAATGCGGCGAGCAATAGGCCTCCAGACAATGCGCGAAGGCATCCATGCCGGTGCCGGCGGTGATGAATGTCGGCATGCCGATGCCAAGTTCAGGGTCGGCGATGACAATTGCCGGCAGGACTTTGGGGTGGAAGATGATTTTTTTCACATGGGTTTTTGAGTTGGTAATAACGCTGGCGCGGCCCACTTCGGAACCGGTTCCGGCGGTGGTCGGCACCGCGATAATTGGCGCAATGGCATCTGCGTCAGCGCGGGTCCACCAGTCATCTATGTCTTCAAAGTCCCATAAGGGTCGGGTTTGGCCAGCCATAAAGGCAACCATTTTACCAAGATCAAGGCCCGAGCCGCCGCCAAACGCAATCACACCGTCATGATTTCCAGCGTTATATGCGGCCACACCATCTGCAAGATTAATCTCGTTCGGGTTCGGGTCAACCTCGGAGAACATGGCGCGGCCAAGGCCAGCGGCGTCCATGATGTCGAGCGCGTTCTGGGTGATGGGTAGGTTGGCCAAACCTTTGTCGGTGACCAGCAGCGGGTTTTTCATGCCGGTGGTTTTGCAGGCCTCTGCCAGTTCCTTGATGCGGCCAGCGCCGAATTTGATCGGGGTGGGATAGCCCCAGTTTCCGTATAATTTCATGATGTGACTTTCTTCAGGTGGTATGATTTTGGCCGGGTCAGGTTCTGGAACCCAAGCACGGAAAGCGCGCCGCCGCGACCGGTGTTTTTACACCCCGTCCAGCACAGGCCGGGGTCAAGATAATCGGCACGGTTCATGAACACGGTGCCGGTTTCGAGTTGCGCGCCAATATTGGCGGCGCGAGTTGCGTCATTGGTCCAAAGCGAACAAGTCAGGCCGAATTCGCTGTCATTCATCAACTCAATTGCTTCGGCATCGGATGACACTTTCATAATGCCCACCACCGGACCAAAGCTTTCATCGCGCATCACCCGCATTTCATGGGTCACATTCGTTAATATTTGCGGCATCAGATAGGTGCCTTTGCCATCATCCATCGGGAAATCCTTGATATCCAGATGCGGGGTGGCGCCCATGGCAATGGCTTCGCTGGTCTGCGCGCGGACCTCGTCGGCAAAGCGCTGGTTGGCCATTGGCCCCATGGTGGTTTCGGGGGCAAGCGGATTGCCGAGCTGATAGGTTTTCACAATCGCCACAGCTTTTTCAACAAATGCGTCATAAAGACTGTCATGCACATAAATGCGCTCTATCCCGCAGCAGCATTGGCCGGAGTTGAACATTGCAGCATCGATCAGCGTATCAACGGCAGCGTCTAGGTCGGCATCGTCCATCACATAACCGGGGTCTTTGCCGCCAAGCTCGGTGCCAACGCCGGTAAATGTGCCTGCGGCGGCGCGCTCCATTTGTTGACCACCGCCGACGGATCCGGTGAAATTGACAAAATCAAAATTATTTGCCGCGATCAGGGCGGAAGTCGTGGCGTGGTCAAGGAAAACATTCTGGAACAAGTCTGCCGGAATGCCGGCCTTTGTAAAGGCTTCGACCATACGTTCACCGGCCAGCAGGGTCTGGCTGGCATGTTTCAGCACCACCGCATTGCCTGCGATCAGGGCCGGGGAAACGGTGTTGATGGCAGTTAGGTAGGGGTAGTTCCACGGGGCAACCACCAAGATAACGCCGTGGGGTTCGCGCTCAATCCGGCGTTCAAACTGGTCGCTGTCTTCAACGATAATGGGCTTCAGCGCATCGGTGGCAATCGCGGCCATGCCCGAGGCACGTTCCTCAACCCCGCCAAATTCACCGCCATAGCGCACGGGGCGGCCCATCATATGGGCGATTTCCGGCACGATTATGTCGTTCATTTTGCCAAGCTCGGCAACGCCGGCCTGAACCAGCGCGATGCGTTCGGAAAGCGGGCGCGCACCCCATGCTTTTTGCGCGGCGCGGGCGTTGGAAACCACCGCTTCGGCGGCCTTCAGCGTCAGGGCTTGTCGTTCGGCATAGGTCGAGCCGTCGATCGGTGAGATACACTTGATCGTAGTCATTTCTTTTACTCCAGTAAGGGCGTTTACGCCCGTTCAAAACCGCGTGCGATTTCCCAGTCGGTTACCACACGGTCAAATTCTTCCAGCTCCCATTCTGCGGCGCGCCTGTAATGGTCTACTACCTCGTCGCCAAACGCTGCGCGCAACATTTCAGAACCCTTAAGCGTGGCCATTGCATCACGCAGGTTTTGCGGAATCAGGCCGGTGTCGCCTTGATAGGCATCACCGACCGTGGGCGGGGCCAGTTCGAGGCTGTCCTCAATGCCTTTGATGCCTGCCGCCAATTGGGCGGCCATGGCAAGGTAAGGGTTCAGGTCTGATCCGCCGACACGGTTTTCGACCCGCACCGATTTGGAATTCGCCGCACAAAGCCGGAAACCGGCGGTTCGGTTATCGACCGACCAGATAGTGCGGGTCGGGGCGAATGAACCTTTTTGGAAACGCTTATAGCTGTTCACATATGGCGCCATAAAATACATATAATCCGGTGCGTATTTCAGCAGGCCCGCCATATAGTTTTTCATCAGTTCCGACATGCCGAGCGCGTCGTTTTTGTCGTAAAACGCCGGTTTGCCGTCTTTCCACAGGCTTTGATGCACATGCGAGGATGACCCGACTTTGGTATGGTCGTATTTGGGCATAAAGGTCACCGCATGGCCTTGTTGCCAAGCGATTTCCTTGATCGCGTGTTTGGCGATACTGTGGTAATCGGCGGTATTCAGGGCCGTATCGTATTTGATGTTCAGCTCTTCCTGACCTGCCTCGGCCTCGCCTTTGGTGCCCTCGACCGGAATGCCCGCAGCATATAAATGATTGCGGATCGGCCGCATGATGTGTTCTTCTTTGGTGGTCTGGAAGATGTGGTAATCCTCGTTATAATCCGAAATCGGCGTTAAATCACGAAACCCGCCCGCCGCGATTTCCTTGAATGATTTTTCAAAGATAAAAAATTCCAGCTCGGTGGCCATGATGGCGGTAAACCCCATGCTTTCCAGTTTTTCGAGCTGTTTTTTCAGTATAGCGCGGGGCGAATGCGGGATGGGGTGATCATGGTGGTCCAGCACATCACACAGCACCATCGCGGTGCCTTCCAGCCATGTCACACGCCGCATCGTATCCATGTCGGGTTTCATCACATAATCGCCATAGCCCGATTTCCAGCTGGTTGAGGCATAACCATCAGGCGTTGCCATCTCCAGATCGGTGGCCAGCAGGTAATTGCAGCAATGGGTTTCTTTATAAGCGCCATCTATAAAATGCGCCGCCAAAAACCGTTTGCCCATCAGGCGGCCTTGCATATCGACCATGCAGACCAGCACGGTGTCGATTTCACCAGCCGTGATTGCTTTTTTCAGTTCGTCAAAGGAAAGATTGCCAGACATGATTTATGCTCTTTGGGTTAAGGGGTTGAATGGGCCATGGTTAATTTTGCCGCGCTTGTAGGGCAGCAATGCTGAATTGCGGCACCACCGGAAGCTCCGGGTCGGGGATAAAGCCGGGGTCGCTGTAAACACAATTGCGGTCACAGACCATAACCGCACGTTTTTCCAAGGCGATATTCAGCCAGACCCGCCCGCCGGGGGTGGAAACATAGCCGTCACGGCCCAGATCAATATCCCCCGCCAGATCGGAATAGGAGGGCACCTCGTTATCATAACGACCATCATAGGCGGCATGGGTATGATAGGTGGCCAGAATACGGATGTTTTGGGGCAATGCGGGCATGATACAGGATGCAGGTTTACCGCGTTTTGCCGGTGTGGCGACAAAACGGCCCGCAGTGTTCAAGCCGATATAGCCGCAATATTCGCGGTTTTCGGAAATAGACAAGCGTTGCAGTTTGTCAAACATGGCGATGACAAAATTTGTTTCGGCTTTTGAATGGGGCTGGGCACGGGGTTGGGAAACCGGCGCATAAAGGGTGTAGGTCTCATAGGGCTCGACCTCGGCGCAGGCGGCCAGAAACCCGAGTGTTAAAACCATACCGATTATTCGTATCATGCATTCATTCCTTTGTGCCTTGTGTTGCGGGCCGTTTCCGGCCCGCAATATAGCTTATAGCGCTTCCAGTTCACATGGAATCGCTTTAGTAACGGTAAGGTTTGCCAGCCTTGGCCATCACATCATTATAGTCTTTGAAGATCTGCACAACCTTGGCTTTGGTTTCGGATTCTGCAGCGATTTCATCCCAGAAAACTTTTGCAGCGTCTTCGACCTGTTGCCATTCCTCATCGGGAACCGAGGTCAATTGCATTTTGGTGCCATTCACCCGCAGGTCGGCCTCGCCACCCCAATACCACCATTGGCGATAATAATGGGAATGATCCATGGTCAGATCCAGCAGTGCTTTCAGATCATCCGGCAATTCCATATACCGGTCCTGATTGGCAAAGAATGACCCCGCCCAGGCACCGGAAATATTGTTGGTCAGGAAATAATCGGTCACGTCAGCCCAGCCAACCGTATAATCCTCGGTAATGCCGGACCATGCGATGCCGTCAAGTTCGCCGGTTTGAACGGCGACCTCGATGTCTTCCCATGGCAAGGTTACCGGAACCACACCAAATTGCGTCAGGAAACGACCGGCAGTCGGGAAGGTAAACACCCGTTTGCCATCCAGATCGGCGAGCGAGCGGATCGGGTCTTTGGTGGCAAAATGGCATGGATCCCATGCGCCGGCCGACAGCCATTTGACGCCGACTTTGGCGTATTCTTCATCCCAGATTTCGCCCAGACCGTATTGGTTGAACAATACCGGCACATCCAGCGAATACCGGCTGGCAAACGGGAAATAGCCGCCAAACACCGTTACTTCGGTGGGGGATGCCATGCTATCATCATCCGATTGTACCATATCAATGGTGCCGCGTTGCATGGCGCGGAACAGCTCTCCGGTTGGCACCAGCTGATCGGCTGTATACAGCTCGATCTCCATCCGGCCAGCGGCGACTTGGTTAAACTTGTCAATTGACGGTTTAACGATGTGTTCCGCCAGCGCCGGGCCAGCATAGGTTTGCAAGCGCCATTTGATGACAGATTGCGCATGAACCGCAGGGGCGGCCAGCGTGGCAGCACCCGCGATACCCGCGGTTTTTAGAAAATTACGTCTATTGGTCATATCTTCCTCCGTTAGGTTATTGTTAAAGTCCGGTTGGTCCGGCTTCTATTTTCCGTACACAAAATCGGGCAGCCATAGGGCAATACCCGGGAATACGGTTATGATAACAAGCGCGAGCAGCATAATTCCGACAAAAGGAATGACGGATGTATAAATATCGCGCAGGGTAATTTCGGGCGGGGCCATGGCCCGCATCAAAAACAGGTTATAGCCAAAGGGCGGCGTCATATAGGCGATCTGGCTGGTCATCGTATACAGAATGCCATACCAGATCAAATCAAACCCGAGCGATCCGGCCAGCGGCACATAAAGCGGCGCCACAATCACCAGCATGGCGGTATCATCCAGAAACGTGCCCATCAGCAGAAATGACAGCTGCATCAATATCAGCACTTCCCATGGGCCAAGACCCAACCCGTCAAGGAAAAATGCCTCGATGGCTTTGACCGCGCCGACGCCGTCAAACACCGCGCCAAAGGCGAGGGCGGCAAGGATAATCCACATGAACATGGCGGAAATCGACAGGGTTTGGCGGACGGAATTTTCAAAAACCTCTTTGGTATAACGGCCTTTGAAAATTGCCGCCAATGTGGCAACGGTTGCGCCCACGGCGGAACTTTCAACAAGCGAAGTCCAGCCCGACACAAACGGCACCATCATCGAGGCAAAGATAAATACCGGCAAAGCCCCGGCGCGCAACAGGCGCATTTTTTCCTTGCGGGTAAAACTGTCACGTTCTTCTTGCGATAAGGGCGGGCCGAGGCTGGGGTTAATTCTGCACCGGATATAGATATAGATGATAAACATCGCTGCCATCATCAGCCCCGGAAACACCCCCGCCAGCCATAATTTGCCAACCGGTTGGCGGGCGATCATCGCATACAGCACCAATACTACTGATGGCGGCACCAGAATACCAAGGCTGGACCCCGCCTGAATAACCCCTGATATCATGCGTTTGTCATAACCGCGTTTCAATAATTCCGGCAGGGCAATGGTGGCCCCGATCGCCATGCCGGCCACCGACAGGCCATTCATGGCGGAAATCAGCACCATCAAGCCGATGGTGCCTATTGCCAAACCGCCATTGATGCCGCCCATCCAGACGTGGAACATTTTATAAAGATCATCAGCTATGCCTGATTCCGACAGCACAAACCCCATATAAATAAACAAGGGCAAGGTCAGCAGCGGATACCATTTCATCAGCTTCATGCTGGCGGAAAACGGAATATCACCGCCGCCCGTGCCCCAAAGCGCCAGCGCCGCAACCGCGGCCACAAGGCCAATGGCCGCGAACACCCGCTGGCCGGTCATCAGCATCAGCATCATGCTGGCAAACATCAAAAGCGCGATCATTTCATAGGATAATTCGGGGAAACTGAAATTCATTACAGCACGACTCCGCGAATTTTGGCGATGTCTTTGAAAAACACGGCAATGGCTTGCAACAGCATCAGGAATATTCCGGTGATGGCGATTATTTTAATGGGCGAAAGATAGGGCCGCCATGCGGTGGCCGAACGCTCCAACCGGCCCGTTGCCTCGGCCAGTGCATCAAACCCGCCGGTAAAAAATGCTTTGCCAAGCTGGCCGAAATATTCATACGGGCCAACATTATAGGGCTGCCCCAGCGAATAAGCGGTGGAGCCAATGCCGCCGTTAAGCAAAATAACCAGATAGAAAATCAGCCCGAAAATCGTAAACGCATCAACATAAGCCTTGGTTTTGTCAGACCAGCCGCCATAAACCAGATCCATTCTAACATGCGAGTTCAGCTGCATCGAATACGGCCCGCCCAGCAGATAATAGGCCACCATGACAAATTGCGCCATTTCCAGCGTCCATTGCGCAGGGTTGAAAAAGGTTTTGGAAAACGATGAAAAAAGTAAAATCGCCATCAACACAAAAATCAGATACATGGCCATGCGGCCAACACGGTAATTCACCGCCTCTACATAGCGCACATAAGCAATGATTATCCTTGGCATCAGGTCACCTCTTTTTCAGGTGTCGGGGCTTTGGTTATCAACGCCGCCAGCCAATTTGCAACCTCGCGGCGGGCTTGCGGGGATTCGAGCAAATCATTGCGAATCTCGATCATGACATTTTGCAAACCGCGCGAAATCGCCTGATCCAGCAAGGTATGGGTCACGCCGTCAGCAGGCCCATAAGGCGCGTTGCGCTGAATGCGGAAACGGGTATCGGCAGTGGCCAGCATTTTATCGGCAAGCCGCGAATCGCTATCGTGCAGAATACCGATCTCTACATCACGGATTTTGCCGTTATATTCGGGGGTAAAGCTGTGGATGGTGATAATAACCGGATCAAACCCGTCGGTGATGCGTTGGTCAACAGTTTGGCGAAGTGTGTTGCGAAACGGGGTATAGACCGCATCAATTCTGGCCTGAATTTCATCAGCGCCCAGGTTTTCATTGCCCGGAATTTGATAAACCTCGCTGGTGGCGCGCATGGCGTCGGGCGAATCGGGCGGGCGGTTGCAATCATACACCAAGCGCGATATTTTCTGCGAAACCAGCGGCGCATCCAGCAATTCCATCAAATGTTGTGCCACATGAAGCGCGCCGGGATCCCATGCGATATGGCTTTGAATGGCTGGCTTGCTTAGGCCAAGGTCGTTATACTGGGCTGGAATATGATTGGACGCATGTTCACAAACCAGTAAAACAGGGCTTTTGCCCTGCGGGTTCTGGATGGAAACAACATCGGTATTCATAGGGCTTGCCAAACTCGGGTCTGCTTTGCTTAACTCGGGGGATAAAAAGTGGTTTTGAAGATATTGTTTCAGAACCACCTGTTTCGTCAAGAACTTTTCAGATATTCTTTTTCTGGACCACTAATTAAAACCTCGCGAGGCCGGAATGACCAAGCAAGACCAGCAGAACCTTACCGTTGCACAGCGTATTCAAAACCGGTTTGACAGCTTAACCCGGGCTGAACGCCAATTGGCCAATGCCATGCTGGATAATTATCCGGTATCGGGGCTGGGCAGCATTACAGCGCTGGCGGAAAATTCCGGGGTTTCAACCCCGACCGTGGCGCGCATGGCCCGCAAGCTGGGCTTTGGCGGCTTTCCCGAATTGCAAAAAACCCTGCGTGGTGAATTGGAAGCGACCATTTCCAACCCGATTTTAAAACATGATCGCTGGGCCGAAAACGCACCGGATACGCATATTTTGAACCAGTTTGCCGAAACGGTGATCGAAAACCTGCGCCAGACCTTAAAACAACAGGACCCGGATGATTTTGATGCATTGGTAAAGGTGCTGGCTGACCGGGGCCGGATGATCCATGTGGTGGGCGGGCGTATTTCGCATTCCTTGGCCAGCTATTTCTATACCCATATGCAAATGATGCGCGGCGATGTGTTGCAAGTGGAGCGCAACGCAAATTCATGGCCGCATTATGTGCTGAACATGAAAAAAGGCGATGTGCTGGTGCTGTTTGATGTGCGCCGTTATGAACATGACCTGCTGCGCTTTGCCAAAATGGCGGCGGCGCGCGGGGTGGAATTGATTTTATTTACCGATCAATGGGGTAGCCCGGTTGCAAAATTTGCCAAACACAAGATTTATTCAAGAATCGAAGTGCCGAGCGCATGGGATTCCTCGGTGGTGACCATGTTTATACTGGAGGCGGTGATTGCGGCGGTGCAGAACGAAACATGGGATGAAACCAATCAGCGCATGACCGAGCTGGAAGGGTTGTTCGAGAAAACCAAACTGTTCAAAAAATTTGTCTGACCAGCCAACCAAAGGAGCAGATATTGGCAAAGAAAAAGAAATACCCGTTTGAACCAAAAGGGTTTCGCGCTGATGCAATCGGGCTGTGGGGTCGGCTTACCGGTAAAGGTATGGTCCGGCGTGAAGGTATGTTGGTCACGATGCGCCGGTTTTCACGGCCCAATCATATGGTCAAAATACCTTTTACAAAAATTCAATACGCGGCCGGAGGGCCGGTTTTTTATTTTGAACTCCGGTTTGCCGAATCGCCGGATGTTATTCAGGGGTATGTAAACATGCAAAAAACCCTCAACCGGATCAAAAAAGGAGAGTGCTGCGGTATTCAGGTAGACCCGAACACATTATGGGTGCGAAAAATCTGGCCTCTGGATCGAAAATTAAAGTGGTATCAGCATTGATTTTTGGTAGTTCGGGAACTTGGCCCCGGGTGAATAATTTATCCGCATGGGCGGTTTTTGTCTCCGTCAGCTATCTATACCGAGACCACCTCGCCTAACCGTTGACGGCCAAAACCTGAGCTACGACGCCAACGGTAACATGACCCTCGGGCTGGCGGGCAAAGCCATCACCTATAATTACGCCAACGAACCCACGCTGGTGGTTTTTGCGGGGCAGACCACGACTTATACCTATGGCCCCGGTGCCATCCGCCAAACCAAGGTGGTTGACGGCGTTACAACCTTCTACACCAGCATTGCCGAAATCCGTAACTTCGGCATGGCGAGTGAAACGATAATCCTGCAACCCCACCCCGACTTCCGCATTACCGATGCAGGCGGCGCGTCCGAGGCCATCAGCTATCTCCACCGAGACCACCTCGCCAGCGTTCGTTTAATCACCAACGCCGCAGGCATCTCCGAGCAAAGCAACACCTACACCCCCTTCGGCGACCCCGACACCCAGACGCTTCTGGCCACGGCGATCCCCGAGGAACGCAGTTTTATAGGCGAACGCTATGATGCCTCAACCGGCCTGCTATTCCTGAACGCCAGATACTACGACCCAGACTTGGGAAGGTTCCTGCAACCGGATTGGTGGGAGGTAAGGCAGCGGGGTGTTGGGACGAATCGGTATGCATATTCCGCGAATGATCCGGTGAATCGCAGCGATAGAAATGGACATCTGAATGTTTTTATTGGCGGTGCACAAGATGACGCATCTGAAAATGAAACAATGGGGAGATTCGCAACTTGGCTCAGAAAAACATTTGGTAACCTGTTTAAGACAGGTGACGGCATCGAAGATATATCTGGCCGATGGACACGAACAGAAAGATCACCATCTGGTGGGCCTTCTGAAATGGCGCTCGAAATTCAAAATATTCTTAGCGATAATCCCGATGAACCAGTCTATATTTTTGGGCATAGCCGTGGCGGAGCAGCGGCGATTAGGCTTGCAAACGAGCTTGAAGGTATGGGAATTTTCGTAGACTCAGTCGTTTCACTTGATCCAGTAGCGTTTCCGTGGAACCGTCAGGTGGTTGAAAATTCTGAAACAATTTGGATCAACATATATGTACCGATGAGCAAGCGATTGACTCAGTCAGATAGACGGAATTCGGGATTGACTAATCCTCCAATAAATCCTGATGGAATTGCACGTATGGGCGGCCCCATGGGGTTTCAGCCCAAGGCAACAGGAAATTTTGCATTAACCGATTGGGCTTTGAGGGATCGAGGCCAAAGCGGCCATATGGCCGTAATCTATTCGGAAACTTGGCGCCAGCTTTACGGCGTGATATTTGACCAGTTGCTTTTTGAAAATGGAAATTAGATTGGATCAACGAAATGAATTGTAGCATATTTACGAAAACTATATCGTTGGCCTTTGTCGTCTTGAGCGGGTGTACCAGCTCTGATCCGCTCAGTCAGCTTGCAAATTCTTTTGTTGGCCAGCTGTATTCTGGAATGAAATTTTCGGAATATGTGGATGTAAAGAATCAATTTTACCCGCCAGTGGGGGGAGGGGAAATTTTGGCGATTGGTTGTTTAAATGCGGTTGGCGAACTACAAAGTTGCAATGAAATTGAAATCGAGACAGATACAAAATTGACATACTCTTTTAATAGGACAGAGATGATTTCCTATTGTGAAGCCAATTTATGTTTTCCGTCTAACTTAGCTGAAATACTAAGTTACGACAATTTTACAGAAAACACACAGCCAATCGCTGACCGCATACAAGCTGGCTTGGCAGAATGGGGTTCGGACAATGGAGTAGACGAATTTTATGTATTTTTTGACGATTCCCAAAAGTACCTTATTGGTATAATGTTTAATGGTGATTTGGACACTAGTGGGGTTGTTTTTAATAGGTAAATTAAAAAGGGAACGGCCGTATTACCACCTATGCCAGTTCGCTAGCCAATCAGAGCTTTGATTACGAATACGACTATTCCGGTCGCTTGCTGTTTGCCTATGACATGGGCACCAGCACTGTTGCCCACAGCTTCACCTATGATGCTGGCGGCAATATGCTCAGCAATTCGGGCGTTGGGGCTTACGTCTATCCGCTGAGTTCTGAGGCTCGCCCGCATACGCCCTTAACCGTTGACGGTTCACCGCTGGCTTATGACGCCAACGGCAATATGACCCTCGGGCTGGCATCCAAAGCCATCACCTATAACTACGCCAACGAACCAACGCAGGTGGTTTTTGCTGGGCAGACCACGACTTATACCTATGGCCCGGGTGCGATTCGTCAGACCAAAGTAGTTGACGGAGTCACAACCTTCTACACCAGCATTGCAGAAATCCGTAACTTTGGCACGGCGAGTGAAACGATAATCCTGCAACCCCATGCGGACTTCCGAATCACCAATGCAGGCGGCGCGTCCGAGGCCATCAGCTATCTCCACCGAGACCACCTCGCCAGCGTTCGTTTAATCACCAACGCCGCAGGCATCTCCGAGCAATCCAACAGCTACACCCCCTTCGGCGACCCTGACACCCAAACGCTGCTGGCCACCGCCATCCCCGAGGAGCGCTTTGATGCCAGCACCGGCCTGCTATTCCACACCCTAGACTCCATCATCAGCGGCTGGAAACCAATCGTGTTTTGATGTTGTGATCGTTAAGAGAAAAACGGTATGTTTTTCAGAAATATATAAGGGTTGGTTGTTGGTGGATAATCCGAGTCAAAAAAATCGAACAATTTCCGACCTGTCCGGGGCCTCGGCTCTGGTTTACTTTCCACCGGTGTTATTTCTATTTGTTGCGATATTTGCGGTGCTTTTTTATGGAGATTCCTATGCGGAATACCGATTTGCCGATGATGCGTATTATTACATAGTTGTTGCTAAAAACCTTGCTGAAACCGGCCAGAGCGTTTTCACCCCCGAGATCCTGACCAATGGTTACCACCCGTTATGGTTATTGTTGTTAACCTTGGCCGGAAAAATTTTCGGATTTTCGATTGTTTCTCTCAAAATATTTGAACTATGTGTGATTTTTTCCGGCTTTGTTATGGCGATCCGGTTTTTCAGGTTGCAAACAATGCTTCAGGCCGGTTTTGTGACCTTCGGCTTATGGCTTCCTTTATATTCATTTTCGTTTGTTGTCATGGAAACATCGCTGTTATTTCCGGCATTGGTTTTGTTTTTCGGAGCAATATTTTCAACTGATGGCATGTTTATCCGGCACCGTATTTTTTGGCTGGCTGTTTCAAGCATTATCGTTGTTGGCACCCGCATAGACGCGGCTTTGTTTGTGTTGCCAATATTGCTGGTGGTCCCTGTTAAACCTTTGCAGAAATTGGCAATATTTGCAGTTTTTTCGGCGGCTGGCCTGATTTATGCTATGTTTAACCATTGGTATTTCGGGGCTGCTCTTCCGGTATCGGCGACAATAAAATCACTTGGCGGGCTTCAGTTTAACGCACTGTATTGGCGTCAAATCATTCATAACTTTGATCTTTATGCTTTTGCGGGAATGCGCGCGGCAACCTCTCCGATTATATTTTCACTGGTGGCCATTTTGGCGATATTGCTGCCGTTTGGGCGGTCGGGAAATCAAACCGCGCGTGCTGTGATATATGCTGTCCTTGTCGGAATGGTTCTGTTTGAAATCAAACTGTTATTTGGGTCTTCGTGGGCGATCTGGAATTGGTATGGGTACCCGACGTTGATTTTGATTTTAGTGTTGATGTGGTATTTTCGCGGTCATATCGAGCATTGGTTTGTTCGTGCCTTGACTGCGATTGTTGCGCCGCTGTTTTTGCTGTATTTATCACGGAAACACTGACCAATCGACCCGCACAGGGCTACGCAGAGCTTAACCGCTTGTTTGTCGTGAAATACGCAGACCTGCTGGCCGGTGACACTGTGGCGATGGGCGACCGTGCCGGGTCTTTTGCCTATGCCTATGATGGGCCTGTTTATCAGCTTGAAGGGCTGGTCAATGGCGTTGAGTATCTGGAGGTTCTGAAACAAGGCGATGACTTGAGACAGCATCTATGCGCAAAGGGTATTTCAATTTTTGTCGATTATGAGCCGATAACGGACCACTATGACACAATGAACATTCCGGTTTTCCTGCCGACCTCTTCTAGCTTTCCCGGACCGGTCTTGACGGTTTATCGCGCCGAGGAAATTGCAAGTTATGACAATTCAGCAATATTTTCGGGTGTTTTCCCAGACACGCTTGATTACCGGATTTATGCTTGGCGGTTGGCGTGTTGATTGTGCTTGGCTTTGCAGGGTAATCGCGGGTCGCAGCAAAAGCTGTCACCAATAACAAGGCCGGCAGGGAGGTGGCGTTGGTGAAGTATTTGCAACGTCAGCAACGGTGCTGGGCTTGGTGCAATGGCTAAATACCTATCTTGCCGCGCTCTGGCCATGGTTTTGTTATTTTTAGGATACCGAGTCGCTTTTGCCGGGGAATCCTTTGGCGCAGCAAAAGAAATCTGCGGGGTTTTAACCATCGGGGATGGCTATCCCGAGCAGATTTGACCAAATGGCCAGATTCGCGCAATAAAACCTGCTAAATACGTGACTATCCGACATAAAATTACGTTCCAAAGAAATATTCAAAAAACTGAAAAAAGGTGTTGCGGACCTGAGTGCTTGGCCCTAGAACCCCCTCACCAGCAGCGAGACAGTCACTAACGACTTCGCCAACGGGGCCTTGGAAGCAAGGTTAGCTCTTTGAAATTATTAACTAAAAAGAAGAGATATGCGGATGGTTTGGGTTTCAAACGGAGTTTGAGCTTGATGTATATCGGTTACTTAGGTTGGTTGGCTTTCGGGTCAGTTAATCGATGATAGTGACAGTCAGCTTCACTGTTTTGGGCTTTTGTTTTTCGGAATGAAAGTTTGGAACTATGAAATAAGAACGAACGAAAAGCCGTTCAGCATTTATGTTGGACAGTTTCTTTTGTTTGTGATGTGCATTGGTTTAGACGTCAAGGATAGCTCTTCGGAGCTTTCAACTTGAGAGTTTGATCCTGGCTCAGAACGAACGCTGGCGGCACGCCTAACACATGCAAGTCGAGCGCAGACCTTCGGGTCCGAGCGGCGGACGGGTTAGTAACGCGTGGGAACATACCCT